>CAJUOF010000271.1 GCA_910587905.1 uncultured Lachnospiraceae bacterium | reverse complement strand
GGCGGCGGGTCAGTATGACATTTATTACCGGGTCTATGTGCATGGGTATGGCTGGCTGGACTGGGCGAAAAACGGGGGGACCGCCGGAGTGGGGACCTCCTGGAACAGGATGGTGGAAGCCGTTCAGATCAAAGTTCAGGCAAAGGGGAGCCAGGCGCCCGGGCCTGTTGCCAGGCCTTATTTGGAGACGGACCCGGATGATGGATATGCCAATCCGCATGTCAACACAGGAAATCGAATCTATGATATTATCGCAGTGGCAAAGACTCAGGTGGGATATAATAAGCCGGAGGGAACGCCGACAAAGTACGGAACCTGGTATGGCTCCAACATTGCAAACGGAAGCGCTTATGCTTCCGCCGCTTGGTGTGCCATGTTTGTAAGCTGGTGTGCAGATCAGGCCGGGATTCCCTCTTCAATTTTTTATAGGCATTCTTACACGGAGACTCTGGTAAAATGGTATAAAAACGGAAAAAATCCCGGCTATTGGAATGACAAAGGAGGCTATACACCCAAGGCGGGAGATTTGATCTTTTTTAAATTTTCTGATAATCCAAACAGGAATGTGGATCACGTGGGGATCGTGACGGAGGTTTCCGGAGGAACCGTTTATACCATTGAAGGAAACACTTCAAACAGTGTGAGGGAGAGAAGCTATTTGCTGAATAATCGTTATATTGTAGGCTATGCGACTCCCGACTACAATGAGACGGGCGTGACGGCTCCGCCGCCGGAAGAAAAAACAATTGCATACAGAGCTGACGTGGAAGGAAAGGGCTGGGATACCTGGACTGGAGACGGAATGATGGCTGGGACTACCGGAAGCTACAAAATGCTTCGGGCGCTGATGGTTAAGCTTTCTGACCAGGTCTCAGGGGGAGTCACCTATCGGGCGCATATGCAGAGTCATGGCTGGCAGAATTGGGTATCGGATGGGGAGATTTGCGGGATTCCGGATGGGACAAAACGGATGGAAGCCGTGGAGATCAAGCTGACCGGGGAGGCAGAAAAGCAGTACGATATCTATTACCATGTACATAGCCAGAGCTACGGGTGGCTTGGCTGGGCGAAAAATGGCGAGAGTGCCGGAACCGAGGGCTATGCCAAACGGGTGGAGGCCATAGAAATCTGCCTTGTTCCGAAAGGCGGCGCTGCGCCTGGAAGTACTGTGAGGCCATTTGTGAAGAAAACCGCAGAGACATCGGCAAAACCGGCGAGCGTCTCTTACAGCACCCATTGCCAGACTTATGGCTGGCTGGCGGCCACGGCGGATGGTGTGATGAATGGGACAGAGGGAAAGGCGAAACGTTTGGAGGGAATTAAGATCAATCTCTCCAATGCTGCTGGTGACATCTCTTATCGGACCCATGTACAGACGTATGGCTGGCAGGGATGGGTAAAAAACGGAGCGCTCAGCGGAACGACGGGGGAGAAGAAACGGCTAGAAGCCATCGAGATTCAATTGTCCGGGACGGCGGCATCGCAGTATGATGTCTATTACCGGGTTCACTGTCAGACCTACGGCTGGATGGGCTGGGCGAAAAATGGAGAAGCTGCAGGAACCAGCGGCCTTGCAAAACGTCTGGAGGCCATAGAGATCCGTTTGGTGCCCAAGGGAGGAGCGGCTCCGGGCAGTACCGCGCGGCATTATGTGGCCGGCTAGTTTGGATTAACAGGAGAATTCATGAAAAAAAGAAAAGTATGGATATTGGGAGTGTTGTCTGCTTATCTTTTGCTGGCTTTTGGACAGGCTGTTCGGGCGGAGGATGAGACGACAGCCGATCCGCCGGAAGAAATCCTTGAGACGGAAGAGACGGCAGATATATATCAGGCGGGAGCATTTCAAGCAGAATCTTCTGGAATTGCAGTATATTCTTTGCAGACGGAAGAGATGGAACGCCAAATCTATCAGTCTTTGAGTCAGGTGTCGGCAGAGCTTTCGATCGCAGATTGGGGATTTACAACCGATCGGGCCGATGAAATAAAAGCTATGTTTGAGCGAGTGGTGAATGGACACCCGGAGCTCTTTTATGTGTCGAATAAGTATAGCTATCGCTATACAACATCCGGCAGTGTCATAGCTCTGGTATGGAATTATCAGGAAAACGACCCCGGCAGAATTGCCTCCATGAAATCAGAGCTGGAGACAAAGGTTTCGGAGATCCTTTCGAAAACGAACTCGTCCATGACGGATGTGGAGAAGCTGATGCTTCTCCATGAGGCTTTGGTGGTAAATACGACCTACACGGAAACCACACAGTGGAGCAATGGGAGCGGCTGCTATACGGCATACGGAGCTCTGGTGGAAGGCCGGGCAGTGTGCCACGGCTATACATTGGCTTTTGATTTGCTGGCAGAGAGGCTGGGAATTCAAACGGAATTTGTGGGAAGTGAAGGCTTAAATCACGCCTGGAACTTGGTGCGCCTGGACGGTAAAACCTATCATGTGGATTGTACCTGGGACGACCCAGATCAGATGGGAAAGGTACTTCACAGGAATTTTATGCTCAGTGATTCCGGAATTAAAAGTACCGGGCATACGGTTTGGAACGACCCGGGATTATCTGGTGACGGGACTGTCTATGATGACTATTACTGGAGGAATCCGGCGTATGATTATGAGTTTATCATAAGCGAATCTGTCTGGTATCAGATTGGCAGGCGGGGAGTACCCTCTGAGTGGTGGAGAAGGGTTGGCGTGAGCCTTCTGAATCCGGAGACTCTTACGCCGGCCCCCATGAAGACGGAGGCAGATCCCATATCGGTTCATTACCAGGCTCATGTGCAAAGTCAGGGATGGCAGAAGCAAGTATCGGACGGTACGATGGCCGGGACAAACAACAAGGCAAAGCGGCTGGAGGCCATCAAAATAGAAGTGTCGGGAAACCCAGATGTGGGAGTATCCTATCAGGCCCATGTTCAGAGCTTGGGCTGGCAGAAGGAAGTGTCAGACGGTGCCCTGGCCGGGACAGAAAATAAGGCAAAGCGCCTGGAAGCGGTTCGGATTTGGCTGACCGGAGCGGAAGCGGGGGACTATGATATTTACTACCGTGTTCATGTCCAGAGCTATGGATGGCTTGGCTGGGCAAAGAATGGAGAAAATGCAGGGACAGAAGGCCTGGCAAAGCGTCTGGAGGCCATTGAGATTAAGGTTGTGGAAAAAGGAGGCAGTGCACCGGGCAGTACGGAAAAGCCTTTTGTAAAGGCGCAGCCGACCGTGTCCTATCAGACTCATGTCCAAAGTTATGGTTGGCAGAGCCAGGTATCCAACGGTGCCCTCTCCGGGACAACCGGCCGCGCAAAGCGTCTGGAGGCGATCCGGGTCAGCTTGTCAAATCTTTCCGTGAGCGGAGGGATCCGTTATCGAACCCATGTGCAGAGTCAGGGCTGGCAGGGCTGGAAGGCAAACGGTGAATTGTCGGGAACCACGAATCATGCGAAGCGCTTGGAGGCGATCCGCATAGAACTGACAGGCGCGCTCGCCGACCAATACGATATTTATTATCGGGTTCATGTGCAGAGTTATGGATGGCAGGATTGGGTGAAAAATGGAGAGATCGCAGGAACGGTAGGGAAGGCAAAGCGTCTGGAAGCGATTGAAATCCGGCTTGAAACGAAAAATTGACAAGCCTTGAGTAGATTTAAGAATATCTTTCGGAAAAGGGACTGGATATTTGAGGGGAAATGATATATACTTGACATAGTATTTTATGGGAAAAGAGGTAAGAATATGAAAAAGATGTGGGAGAAGGGATGTAGGCTGATCGCGGTGCTGTTGATACTTGCGTGTGTTTTCAGCCAGGCTCTCTATGCCTTTGCTACAGAAAGTACGGAAGTAGAATCTACAGAAGAGTTGCAGACTTTACCGACGGAGATAGAAGAGACGGAGACCTCGACAGAGATGTCGGCTCCGATCGAGACAACGACATCGGACACAGAGATTTCGACAGAATTGGAATCAGAGACGGCTGCTGTATATGGAACAGAAAGTGCAGCGACGTCAGAAGCGGTGCCGGAGACGGCAGGAGATACGGAACCGGAGGCGATGCCGGATGTGGAGTATCGGACTCATGTTCAGTCTTATGGCTGGCAGCCTTTCGTACAAAATGGAACAATGTCCGGGACGGAAGGGAAAGCAAAACGTCTGGAAGGAATTGAGATTAAGGTTAAAAATACGAATCTGACCGGGAGTATCCAATATCGGACTCATGTTCAAAGCTATGGCTGGCAGGCATATAAAGAAAATGGAAAGATGTCCGGGACAGAGGGGCAGAAAAAACGTCTCGAGGCAATCCAGATTCGTCTGACTGGAGAGCTGGCACAAAAATACGATGTATATTACTGTGTTCATGCGCAGACTCTCGGATGGCTTGACTGGGCCAAAAATGATGCGGTGGCCGGAACCAGCGGTCTTGCAAAGCGCCTGGAGGGAATCAAGATTCAATTAGTAAAAAAAGGTGATCCTGCGCCGGAGCCCCTTGGAAGGGCTGGGCGGGCTTGCGCATCCTTGCCGGGCGTGACCTATCAGGCCCATCAGCAAACCTATGGCACGGGGAATTGGGTTAGTAATGGAACCACCTGTGGTGTGACTGGAAAGAGCAAGAGACTGGAATCCCTGGCGGTAAACTTAACCGGGGAAAGCAATCTTTCCGGAAATATTGAATATCGTACCCATGTGCAGTCCTATGGCTGGCAGGAGTGGAGCAGCAATGGTGAATTGAACGGTACGACAGGGAAAGCAAAGCGGGTGGAGGCTCTCCAGATTCGCCTGACCGGAGATTTAGCCAATCTTTGTGATGTCTATTATCGTCTGCATGTAGAGGGATATGGCTGGCTTGGATGGGCAAAAAATGGCCAGTTGGCCGGGACCAGCGGCCTTGCACTTCGGGTGGAGGCCATTGAGATTAGAATTGGAGCAAAAAGCGGTATTGCGCCCGTGCGGGTGGGACAAACTCCTTATCATGAGTATACCGGTCCGGGGATTTACCGGATTGGGAACAATAATATTTATTATTCGGCCAATGGTATCAGAGGCGGCGGAAGCGGGTGGACTAGGGAGAATGGTAAACGGTACTACATGGTCAATGGAAAGCCTGCAACAGGCTGGAAGTACATTGGCGGATTGAAGTATTATTTTAATAGCGACGGGAGCCTGTGCCAGAATTTGGATACCGCTGGTATCATCAAGAATGGCCCTTATCTGATTAAAGTAAACAAAGAGGCCAATTGTGTGACGATCTATGCACAGGACGGAGTCAACGGATATATTATTCCGGTGAAGGCGATGTTATGTTCCACAGGAGACGATACACCTCTCGGAAGCAGACCTACTTTGTCCAAGCATCGTTGGCAGTCCATGATCAATGGGACTCAGGCACAGTTTGCTACCAGATTGACTCCTGCGCCGGGGGTATTGTTCCATTCGATCACGTATTCGTCGCGGAATAATCGGACTATGATTCCACTCGGCTATAATGGTTTGGGCGTGGTACGTTCTGCAGGCTGTATCCGTCTGCTGTGCGGGGAAGCGTACTGGCTTTTCGAGAAGTGCCCGGTCGGTACGACGGTAACCGTTTATAACGATCCCAATCCAGGCCCTTTTGACAGACCGGTATTACAGCCGATTCCGGCAAATCAGACATGGGATCCGACAGATCCGACGTTGTAATTTCAAAGGCTTATAAGACCGCGGTCAGGAGATAAAATGCCTGGCCGCGGTTTGTGTATGGTTGTATGTAGGAAAAAGGGATTGGGAAATTTTTATGATTGCAAGATAGGCAGATTGCCGTTATAATGGTAAAGTGTGGTACAGAGAAAGGATTTGAATATACGGAGGGATGATTTTTGAAAAGAAATATTTGGCAGAAACAGGCAAAAACAGTGATAGGAATTGTGCTCTGTATGTCCATGCTGGTGCAGCCTTTCTATGTGATGGCAGCTCCGGAGGCTGGGACGGAGAGCAGTGAAAACATGGAGGTACCTGAGACGGGGACTGTTTCGGAAGAGACAGAATCCGCCATAGAAGAGATTACCGATCCCTCGTCTGAGTCTTCAGAAGAAGTAGTCACAGATGAGAATCATGAGACAGGAACAACAGAGATACCAGAAACAACGGACATATCGGAATCGGAAGAGACAGAAGAAGAAACGGACTTGTCTTCGGAGAGCGCTTCTCTCTACGGAGCAGAGGCACCGGTCATTTCATATCAGACTCATGTGCAGACATTTGGTTGGCGCAACTGGTCTTCCAATGGGGAAGAAAACGGGACTACTGGTCTTGCAAAACGGCTGGAGGCCATTAAAATTCAGCTTGATCACGCTCCGGTGCCTGGAGGCGTGAAATATCGTACCCATGTCCAGACCTATGATTGGCAGGATTGGGTGGAAAATGGTGCAGAGAGCGGAACAACCAATCAGGCAAAACGACTGGAGGCCATTCAGATTGAGCTGACAGGTGAAATGGCGGAAAAATATGACATTTATTACCGTGTTCACTGCCAGAGCTTTGGTTGGACCGGCTGGGCGAAAAACGGAGAACCGTGCGGAAGTAAAGGATATGCCAAACGGTTGGAGGCCATTCGGATTACGCTGGTGGAAAAAGGGGGACCGGCTCCCGGAACAACGGTGAGGCCATACAGAGAAAATTTGAAAGTTACATATTCGACCCATGTGCAGAGTTATGGCTGGCAGGCAGCTACCTCCAATGGAGAGTCCAATGGAACCACAGGTCTGGCGAAGCGTCTGGAGGGAATTAAGATTTATTTACAAAATCATACATTTATAGAGGGAAGCGTGGAGTATCGCACCCATGTTCAGACCTATGGCTGGCAAGGCTGGACCCAGGAAGGAGAAGTGGCCGGAACCACAGGGCAGGCGAAGCGTTTGGAAGGCATAGAAGTTCGCCTTACGGGTGAGATGGCGGAAAGATACGATATTTATTATCGTGTCCACTGTCAGACCTTTGGCTGGACCGGTTGGGGAAAAAATGGAGAACCGGTTGGAAGTGAAGGATATGGAAAACGTTTGGAAGCCATTCAGATTACGCTGGTAGAAAAAGGCGGTGCGGCGCCCGGCTCTACGAAGAACCCTTATCATAAGCCGGAGCTTTGGGGGGTTGATGTTTCTGCACATCAGGGAAGCATCAACTGGAAGCGAGCCAAGGAAGATGGCGTAGAGTTTGCTATGCTTAGAATTACTCAGAAGAATACAAAGCCTACAGGCGGAACCCTGATGGAAGATCGTTATTTCCGGAATAATGCTCAGGGAGCTTTGGCCAATGGGATTCCCATTGGCGGGTATGTTTACTGCTATGCATCCACTCCTGCGGAAGCAAAGGCGGAAGCCGAACTGGCAGTGAGCCTATTGAAGGGATATCAGGTAACTTATCCCATTGTCTTTGATTTGGAAGAGGAAGAGCATATGACAACGGCGGCCAAATTAAATAATATGGCCATGGCCAAAGAATTTTGTTCCGTGTTACAGGCGGCTGGTTATAAGACAATGGTATATGGGAGTCCGAGCAAATTAAAGCGAGTATTTGACTATGATCAGATTGCATCAGCCAATGAAATCTGGCTTGCAAGATACCGCTGGAGTGATGATGTTTTAGTTTTTAATGATGTGGCAGTTCGCTCAATGGTGAAAAATACCGGATATGAGGGCGGGAACTGGACCGGTCTTACCAATGTGAAGATGTGGCAATATACGGAGCGGGGCCGGGTAGATGGAATTGCAGGAAACGTTGATTTGGATTTGTGTTACAAAAAATATTAACAACCGATAGCTGGGGAAGGGATAGGGAATGAAAATAAAAGCTTTCTTGGCCGGCGTCCTATTTTTTGCAGCCTTGGTTCCTTTAGGAGTCAGGGCTGCGGGAAGAGCGCCGGAGGCTCCGGAAAATTTAAAGATTAATTTATTAGAGGATCCATTCGGTATTCCCAGGGAAGACATTCGTTTTTCCTGGGCCTTTGTGGATAAAGACAGTGATGAAAAGCAGACTGAGTATCGGATCGTCATCGGAAAGACGAGTGCAGATATGATGAGTGGGACTTACCTGCATGATTCCGGCTGGATTGCGGACAGCGGCAGCACAGGGATTCGTATTCCGGGGTTGGCAGATAAACTGGAGGACAACCGTCTTTATTACTGGAGTGTTCAGACAAAAGATAAGGATGGACAGGAGAGCGTGTTTTCTAAGCCGCAGACCTTTTCTACGGCGGTGGGGACAAAATGGGAAAATACACAGGGCATCTGGGGAAGTTCCGGAAATGCCTTTGTTTTTTTGCGCGGTACGTTTCAGGCGAAAGGCGGCATCGAAAAGGTAGTTGCCAGTGTGACGGCTGCTTCGCCGGAAAAGAGCCGCCAGTTTATCTATGATTTTTATATCAATGGAACGGTGGCTGGCGTCGGCCCCAGCCGGATGAATCATGGAAATTTATATTATAATACTTACGATATTACAGATTATGTGAAAGCTGGAAGCAATGCAGTCGGAGCGATTTGCTATGCAGAAGAATTCCGCAGCTTTCTCTGTCAGATTACCGTATTTTATGCAGATGGGACCAGTGAGGTGGTGGTAAATTCCGGGAGAGACCGGGGAAGCTGGAGAGCGTTGGATGGGAATCAAATTTTTGGAAACAATGGAGTAAACATTGGAGTTGGAAGCTATTATTATGCGGCCAGCCAAAATATGAACGGAACCCTTTATCCATATGGCTGGAGCCAGACTTCCTACTCCGATCGAGGGTGGAGGGCGGTTTCCGCTGCTTATACTTTGGATTCCGCAGGAACTCTTACTCCGTATCCTGCGGACAATATCACTCGTTATGCGATTCCGGCAGCGTCTGTAAAACGGCTGTCCGGTAGTTCCTATGTCATTGATATGGGAAAAGAGATCGTTGGAAGCTTGAAGCTTACAATTAATTCACCTTCTCAGCAGCAGATCACGGTGTCCTATGGAGAAGAATTGAATGCAGACGGGACGGTTCGGTATCGGATGGGGGCAGGAAACGTGTATCGGGAGCTTTGGACATTGAAGGCCGGCTCTCAGGAATTGGGAGATATCGGGATGAAGACCTTCCGTTATGTTCAGATTGATAACTGTCCCGTGTCTCTGTCAGCCAAAATGGTCAACGGAATGGCGATCCGACAGGAATTTTCGTCAAACGAGTCCTCTTTTTCCAGTGACAACCGCATTCTTAATGATGTTTATGGGATGACAAAATATACGATCCAGGCGACCAATCAGGATTTGTATGTGGATTCGCAGAGCAGAGAACGAGGACCCTATGAGGGAGATGTCCTGCTCAATATGCTGTCCAGCTATTCCTTTGAGGATGACTACAGTTTGGCAAGGTTTTCTCTGGATTACACCAGCAATAATCCTCAGTGGCCGGCAGAATATCAGCTTTTCTGTATTATGGGAGCCTGGCAGGATTATCTCTATACCGGAGATGCGGCATTTCTTGAAAATAATTATGATCTCTTAAGGGGAAAATTGTATGATTCTTATTTTAATGCCTCTTTGGGACTTGTTATGCGGCCTAAAAAGTCGCTTCTGATTGATTGGCCGGCGGCAGAGAAGGATGGATACAGTGATGAAGCCTTTTATAATACGGTGTTCAATGCGATCTGTGTAGGCGCATATGAGGATATGGCTTCCATTGCAGAAAAGCTTGGAAAGTCGGCAGATGCCAGAACCTACAGAGACCGGGCGGCGGTGATTCGAAATTCTATGATCTCCAGGCTGTATCAGCAGAATACGGGAACCTTTTATGACGGTTTGACAGCCGATGGAAGAATCGTGGAGCACAGTGCACAGCATGCGACGGCTTATGCGTTGGCTTATGATATCTATGAGAGCCAGGGGATGGCCAATGCCATGGCGGAGTCCATCCGGAAGGATGGACAGGTCCAGATGAGTGTATATGGGTCATTTTTTCTCTTGCAGGGGCTTTATGAAAGCAATAACGGTACTCTTGCAAGACAGATTATGTCCAATCCCAATGTAAATGAGGGGGTGCGCAGTTGGGCCTACATGATGTACGAGCTTGATGCGACCATTACCACAGAGGCCTGGAATCCGGAAAACAAACCGAATATGACCTATTCCCATCCCTGGGGATCTGCGCCGGCCAGCCAGTTGGCGCGTGGAATGTTTGGGATTAAGCCTTTGACAGGAGGGTTTGAGGAATTTCAGGTAAAGCTTCAGCCCGGCGGTATCCGCTTTGGCTCGATTACCGTGCCGACGGTGAAAGGGAGTATTATCGTTTCTTATGAGATGCTGGGGGACGGACGGCTAAAAACCGTGCTGACGATTCCAGGAAATACGGTGGCAAAAGTATATCTTCCGACGAATTTTCCGGAGAATCGTTCGCTGCTTGTGAACGGAATGGCCAGGGACAGCCTGTATGACAATGGATATTTCTTCCTGGAGCTTGGCTCAGGACAGTACGAAGTCATCAGTAATTCCGGAATTTATGAGGATTCTTTGGAACTCTGGACCAATGCCAGCATTTCTTATAGTGGTTATGTAGATGGTTCCGGCTGGCTTGGCTGGGTGGCCGACGGAGATACGGCTGGGACTCAAGGGCGGCAGCGCAGCCTGCAGGCACTGCGGCTTCAGCTGGATACGGCAGGAATGACGGGAGGGGTTCGTTTGGATGTCCATATGGCCGGCCAGGGGTGGCTTGGCTGGCAGGACGGAAGGAATGGAAACGGCATTCCGGGAGGCGGCAGAGACTTACAGGCTGTAAAGATCGAGCTTACCGGAGATGCTGCCAATCAGTATGACATCTATTACCGTGTGCACAGCCAGAGCTATGGCTGGCTTGGCTGGGC
>CAJUOF010000270.1 GCA_910587905.1 uncultured Lachnospiraceae bacterium | reverse complement strand
TTCTGGGTCATCAGGATGGCCATCATCCCCAGGGAACGCCCGGCCTGATAAAGATGATCAATGGGGGAAATAAACTCCGGGTACTGATCCTTAAAAGCGGCAAATTCATCCACCACCAGGAACAGGAAAGGCATGGGCTCCATTCCCGGATCCTTTCTCCTCGCACGCCGGTAGGCGATGATATCGTCATAGGGTCTGTCGCCGCCCGTTTTCAGCAAGAGCATCCGGCGGGACATCTCACTCTCGATGGCCAAAAATTTGCGGCGGACATCCGGGTCGATGTTGCTGGTGAAGCCCGCCAGGTGGGGAAGGCTCCGAAAAGGCGCCACCAGGCTTTCTCCCTTGAAATCCACCAGGATAAAATTCACGTCCTCCGGTGAAAACTGAATCGCCATGGATGCCACCCAAGCCTGCACCATCTTGGATTTTCCGCTGCCTGTGCCGCCCGCCACAAGGCCGTGGGGACCCTGGGCACCCTCATGGATATCAAAGAGGAATGCGTCGCCGCCGCCCTTTATCCCGATGGGGACGGACATGGTCTCCTCCGGCCTTGCGCCTGCCCAGTATTCCTCCAGCGCAAGCTCCTCCACTTTCCGAATATGTAACCCCTCAAAAAGCGTCACCAGGGACGGCAGCCCCTGCCGGCCGGAGCCGCTCCCCGCCAGGCGGATGGGAGCCATCTTTCTGGCAAAGGTCCGGTAAAGGGGCAGCGGCACGGCGCTCTCGACGGTGTCAAATTCCAGGGGCTCGGAATTTTGTGTCATGGATATGTGAAGTCCTTTTCCGTTTCGGGACACCCGGAGCACATTGTGGACGCTGTGGGGAAAATCGGAGAGGCTCTGCCCCAGGATAATCCCGTTTAAGCCCAGCTCCGGCTGATTCGCCATCATGGCGGAGCCCACTGCGGGCGATCCCGCCAGAAGGGAAGGGTCGGCCACAAGGAAAATATAATGGGGAAGGGTGGAAGTCTTTTCGGCAAAGCTCCATTCCTTCCTGGAATCCAGCCGCTCCCGGATCACCATCTCCAGGGAGGGCAGAAATTCTTTGGCCTCTTCCTCCGTACAGGCGATGGTGCGGATATCCCGTTCCGCACTCGCACAGTGGGGCAGCCAGCGCATCCAGCTAAAGAATTGCCATTCCTCCTTCGGAAACACCACCACAAGCTTTACGTCCTCATAGCTGTGCAGGGCCGCAATCTGTGCCGCCATGGAAAGCGCCAGTTCCACCGCCTCCTTCCTGGGGCCGATCACGCCGCATACGCCGTCTCTGAAAAGCTCACAGCAAAGGGGCATATCCTCCACAAGCCGGTATTTTTCCGCAAGCTGCTCCGACAGATGGGTAAACTCATCCTCCGCAAGCTGAAGGCGGCGGGGCTGGGTGCGGATCTGCGCCTTTGCCGGCTGCCGGCCGGTGCCCAGGCGCAGGCTTAAGAAATCCTCGTCGCCCGGATGGCGTTCCCACAGGCTCATGGCCGGGCCCTCCGCCAGGTTAAGACAGTCCTTGAGGGCAGGATGCATCCGGACAGACTGCTCCCTCTGGCGTTTCGCGTGCTCCGTAAGCTGATTCTCAACCCCCGTCAGATACCGGGTGTAAAGCTCGGCCCTCTGCTTTTCCAGCTTGCCGTATTTCTTCCGGCCAAGTCCGTAGCGGAGGGCGGACATGCCGAAGCTTAAAGCCATGGCCGGAATACTCATGGCAAGCGCCATCATCCCCATGCTGGGCTTCTGGCCGATACCGGGGGCATCCTCCACCGTCACATCAAGGGCCGGTAAGGGCCGGATCATCCTCGGTGCGCGTGAAAACCAGGGATAGGGCTTTTTCCCCCTGGCGGCCATGCCGTCCGAAGCCGCAGTCCGGGAGGCCTGGCCCTGCCCGCCGTCTTCTTCGCCATGAAAAAAGGCACCGTCGTCCATGTTAAGAAGGGACAGGGCTTCCTCCACGCCAAATACATACCGTCCCACTTTTACCGTATCGCCCTGTTCCAGCCGCCAGGGCGTGCCGGGCGTTACCGGACGGTCGTTGACCCAGGTACCGTTGGTGCTCCTCTGATCCTTTACAAACAGGACGCCGCCCTGCAGGAAAAAGACACAGTGACGCCCCGAGACCATCGGATCTACAAGCTTCAGCCGGTTTCCCTCCGCCCGTCCCACGGAAAGCTCACCGGAGAAAAGAAGTTTTTTCTTTTCTCCCGCTGTTTTCGGCAGGACAAGCACCTTGGTCCTGGTCGCCTGATCCACCAGATAGACGTCCCACAGGTGCACCAGGCCCGAAGAAGAGCCCCGGCCGTTGACGAGCACCGTCTCCGGGCACTGATAGCTCCATTCTCCCTCTGTGGGGAAAAAGGTAAGCTGCAGCGCCTCGATGGGCTGCTTTTCCTGTGTCAGGTCGAAATCCCGTATTCCTGTCTGATTGCTGATGCGAAGGATTGCGTCCATGGCTTCCTCACTCCATTACTTTTTTTGTATCCACCCCGTAGCTGGTCTTTCTGACTTCAAATACCTTCCCGTAGGAGCCCGCCCCGATGGGACGGACAATCTCCCATCTGTCCAGGACCTTCGAGCCTACCGTATATTCCATGGTACTTATCCTTTCACATTAAAGAGGAATGTCATGATTTTATCATAGCAGTTTTTATCCAAACCCGCAAGAATATTCTGATAATTTGAGACTCCAGCCCTCTTCTCTTCTGCATAAATAATTATGTATGGAAACGCTGTCTCAGACGGATGATGCCCCGTCAGTACAGGAAATTCCCCTGTGCGTCATAGGTGCTGCCTTTCAGATAGTCTCCATTTTCATCATATTCCAAAAGGCGGTACTCCTGCAGGCTGCCGCCGGCGTCATAAGTGCTCTCTTTGATACGGTTTCTTTTTTCGTCGTATTCGGGAACCGTATACCTCTGCAAAGTATTATCCGCGGAATACACGCTTTCCTTTATCCGATTTCCGGCGCTGTCATACTCATAAAGGGTATAACCGGATAATACCTCCCCTTCCTCATAGCGTTCCTCCCGCATCATCTTTCCAGAGGCATCATATTCATAGAGATAACCGAAGCTGAACGTGCCGTCCGTCCGGTAATTAAACTCTTTTATCACATGATCGTTTTCATCATACTCATAGACCCCACTCAGTGTGCCGTCTGTATAATAGTTGTTTGCCTTTACCCGATTTCCAGCTTCGTCATACTCATAAAGGGTATAACTGGATAATACCTCCCCTTCCCCATAGGATTCCGTCCTGATCCGCTTTCCGGAAGCGTCATATTCAGAAAGGGAGCCGTAACTGAATGAACCATCTTCATTATAAATGAACCATTTTTTCTCATTACCGTTTTCATCGTACTCACTGATCCTGAGCGGCGTGCCGTCCGCATAATAGCCGCTAAGCTTTGTCTGATTTCCGGCGCTGTCGTACTCATAAACGTCATAGCTTTCCAACATGCCGCTCTCATCATAGCTGCTCACCTTTGCGAGCCGCCCGTTTTCTCCATATTCAAAGAGCTGGTAGAGGGTATCGTCCGCACGGTATTCACTCTCCTTAATCCGCGTTCCCTCTTCATCGCATTCAAGCAGGGAATAGAATTCCAGGGTTCCATCCGGCCGGTACTGATTTTCCTTTGTCGGATTTCCGATTTCATCATATTCATAGACAGTGTAATACTCCAGAGTACCATCCGCCTCATAACGATCGGATCTTACCTTATACCCCATCTCATCGTATTCGTAGGTCCGGTAAAGGAGCATCTCTCCTTCTTCATCAAACCAGCTCCATTTGATCTGTTTTTCGTTTTCGTCATACTCTGAGACGGTATCCAGGGTACCGTCTGCATGGTAGACACTCGCCTTTATCCGGTTTCCGTCCCGGTCAAATTCCGGCACCACGTACTCTTCCAGGATCCCATTCCGGTTAAACCGGTTTTCCCTGATCCTGGTTCCCGCTTTGTCGTATTCGTAGGTATCATAATTTCTCAGTGTGCCGTCATTCTCATAATATTCTGCCCGGACGCATATGCCTGCCCGGTTTTCCGAGATCCTGTAGCCGTCCGGCGTCCCGTCCGCCTTAAAATAATCACGGCGGATCTCATTTCCGTTCCCGTCATATTCGATCGTCAGATATCTTCTTAAGGAGCCGTCCCTGTTATAAAAGCTGCGCTTGATCTCCTTCCCATCCTCATCATATTCGATCTCGTATTCCCGGCCGCCTTTATGAGGATTCCCCCTGATCTTCGCAAACCAGATCCCTCCTGCAGCCACCAGGCAGACGAGAAGCCCCCCGGCAAGGAGCAGCCGTTTTCTCTTCTTCTTTTTTTCTCCGCCTGCCGGAGTCTCCCCTCCACTTGCCGGACTGTCCGGGCTTTCCTCCTCTGTACCTTCCTTCTCTGTATCCTCCGCCGTCCGGTCAGAATCCGGCTTTTCCTCCGGCTCCTCCAGGCGTTCCGTAGGACTGCCCCAGCCGCCGACGGTTCCTTCCGGCGGCATTTCGGCCGCTTCCGGACTGCTCCAGCCGCCTACGGTTCCCTCTGTTCTTCCGTCACTGTCCCAGCCGCCTACGGTCTGCCCCCGATCCTCCTCATGGTTCCGGCCATCTGCGGCCTGCGCCGGGTTTTCATTCGGATTCTGCGCCGCCTCCGGCTCCTGGATGCGCCAGCCGATGGCAAAAGGCCCCTCCTGGAACTGGGCAGGCAAGTCTTCGACAAGGGCAGAGGTCACCCCGTCCGGATGGGAACTGACATAGGTATCCAGCGCCCCCTTAAATTCCACCGCGCTGCGGAAGCGATCCGCAGAGCGGAAGGCGCAGGCCTTTAACACGATGGAAGCCAGAGCGGCATCCGCCTTTGCCGGCGGGGGGATGGGTGCGCCCTGCATCCGCCTGATCTGCGCGTTCTCATAGTCCCCGAAGGAGAGGGGCTTCGGCGCGGGCGGCAGGAAGGGAAGCCGGCCTCCATTTAAGAGCCGGTAGAGCACAAGCCCCAGGGAATAGAGATCCACCGTGGGGCCGTAGGGCTGGTTTAGGAACACCTCCGGCGCCATGTACCGCTCCGTCCCCTTGTGGGAGCCGCCCGTGCTTCTGGAGGCGGCAGTTTTGGCCACACCGAAATCCCCCAGCTTGAACCGGCCCGCCTCACTGATAAAGATATTCTCCGGCTTCACATCCCGGTGGATGATGTTC
>CAJUOF010000269.1 GCA_910587905.1 uncultured Lachnospiraceae bacterium | reverse complement strand
GTATTTTGACGGACACTCCCTACTCGGACAGACACTGGACCATGAAGGAGCTTGTCTCCATGGCTGAGGCTATCCGCAGGGAGGGACCGGAAAAAATTGTGATCACCGGGATCCGACAGGGGGATTTCGTCGCCAACCTGGTCTATGAGGCGGGGGAAGAACCCAGGATTCTCCGGAGCCACCGGGTGGGAAGTGAGCGGGCTGGGACTGGGGATGTGTTCTCTTCCATCATTGCCGCCGATGCAGTCAATGGGGTTCCCTTTGCCCAGTCGGTGAAAAAGGCGGGGAATTTCGTGAAGAAATGCATTCTCCGCTCCGAGGAGCTTCAGATTCCCCGGCCGGACGGGATCTGTTTTGAAGAGTATCTGACGACGCTGCATTGAATGTGCGCGGATGAGAAAGGATAGAACGATGGCAAAATTGATATTGGCCTCGGCTTCTCCGAGGAGGCGGGAAATTCTGGCGCTTTTGGGGCTGCCTTTTGAGGTGAGGCCGGGATGCGGGGAGGAAAAAATCCAGAAAGAAGAGCCGGGAGAGATTGTGAAAGAACTGTCTGCGGGGAAGGCGGCGGAAGCGCTTGTATCGGCGGAGGAGGGAGACCTTGTCATCGGTGCAGATACGGTGGTGGCCCTTGACGGCGAGATCCTTGGAAAGCCGGGGGATGAGGAAGAGGCGTATCTGATGCTGAAACAGATTCAGGGCAGATCCCATCAGGTTTACACAGGCGTGACCGTTATAAAAAAAGGGAGCGACGAACCCCATACCTTTGCCGAGTCGACCGTGGTTCACGTGCTGCCCATGAGTGACGGTGAAATTTGGGAGTACATAAGAACCGGAGAGCCCATGGATAAGGCCGGAGCTTACGGGATTCAGGGACGTTTTGCCGCATATGTGGAGGGGATCGAGGGGGATTATCAAAATGTGGTGGGGCTTCCGCTGGCGAAGCTGTACGGCCATCTGAAAAGATACAGGGAGGAATTGCAATGATTAAAATGGTGATCACAGATATCGACGGGACCCTGGTGAAGGATGGCTCCAGGATGTTACCTGCAGAGCTCGTGGATACCATCGATGGGCTTTTGGACCGGGGCGTCCGTTTTGTGGCGGCCAGCGGCCGTTCTCAGATCAGTACGGAGCGGCTGTTTGAGCCGATCAAGGAGCGGATTTATTATGCCACCTGCAATGGGACTCTGATGGGAAGCTGCGACAGGCTTCTCTTTGCGGAGAGCCTTGACCGGACGCTGCTGGAGGAGATTCTGGCGGATGCGCGCACCCTGAAGGACACTGTGCCTTTTCTGACAGGGGCTGGGGTTATGTATGCGGATTCCGACGAGGAAGAGGTGATTCGCTGGCTGAGGGAGGGGTATCAGGAGGACATCACCCAGGTGGAAGACATGTGCGCCATGCCGGATGAGTTCGTGAAGCTGAGTGTCTACGACAAGAAGCATCGCTCCGGGGAAACCTTCCGCTCCTTCTGTGAGAAATGGAAGGATGTGGTTTCCGTAAGCACGTCTGGGGCCATGTGGCTGGACATCTATAAGCTGGGAGTCAATAAGGGAACGGCGACGAGATGGTATCAGAATTATTTTGGGGTGACGCCGGAGGAGACGCTGGCCCTCGGGGATCAGCAAAATGATGTCGAGATGCTTCGGGCAGCGTACCACAGCTATGCAGTGGGCAATGCCATTCCGGAGGCGAAACAGGCGGCACGCCATGTGGCGGACACCTGTGAAAACGGAGGGGCGCTCAAGGTACTCCGCTCTTTCCTTGAAGAGAAGTAGTGGCGCAGTCTGCATTTTTGTGATATGATGACAGAAAAAATATGGTCGATTCGGAGGAAACTCAGTGAAGAGAACAAAGAGAAAGAGAGCCTCTGTCCTGTTGCTGTTGGCATTCCTTTGCCTGACGATCGCTTCGGGAGGCTGCGGAAAAAAGGAAACGGCACTGTCTGAGGAAAAGTTAAAGGAAGGAGAATTGTTCCGGCTGAACGATGTGGTCTGTACGAAGCCGGAAGCATTCGTCTTTGTCCTGAGCCAGAAGAACCGGTATGAGGCCGGATGCGGGGCTGGGGTTTGGGATGTGAAAGTGGGAGACCGGACCTTTGAGGAATATATGAAGGAGAACCTGCAGGATTTTCTGGTGAAGATGAAGTGCATGGTGTCTATGGCCAGGCAGCATGAGGTGGAGCTCGGCGACGAAGATGAGAAACGGATCGTTCAGGCTGCCGCCGCTTACCTGGAGGGATTGCCGGAACAGATGCAAAGGGACACCGGGATCGATCAGAAAACGGTGGAGACCGTATTCCGTGAGTATTACACGGCGAGTCTTTTGATGGAGAAGCTGACAGCCGATGTCTCCTCGG
>CAJUOF010000268.1 GCA_910587905.1 uncultured Lachnospiraceae bacterium | reverse complement strand
TTTATTTTAACCCGTTAAGAGAGTTTATTTTGTCGTACTCTTGTCGTACCATACTGTCTTTAAGTCCGCAAACCCTTGATTTTACTGGTCTTTTCCGCCAAGCGTTTTCATTGTCGGGAACAGCAGCACATCCCTAATCGCCGCCGAATCCGTGAACAGCATGCACATCCGGTCGATGCCGTAGCCGATGCCGCCGGTGGGGGGCATGCCGATCTCCAGCGCATTGAGGAAGTCCTCGTCGGTGTGGTTGGCCTCCTCGTCGCCCTGGGCGAACTGCTCCTCCTGGGCCGCGAAACGCTCCCGCTGGTCGATGGGATCGTTGAGCTCCGAGTAGGCGTTGGCCATCTCCCAGCCATTCATGAAGAACTCGAACCGCTCCACGTATTCCGGGTTGTCCGGCTTTTTCTTGGTGAGCGGAGAGATCTCGATGGGATGATCCATGACAAAGGTCGGCTGGATCAGGTGTTCCTCCACAAACTCCTCAAAGAAGAGGTTCAAAATGTCGCCCTTCTTGTGGCGCTGCTCAAACTCCACATGATGCTCCTTTGCCGCTGCCCGGGCCTCCTCCAGCGTGTGGATCTCGTTAAAATCCACGCCGGCGTATTTCTTCACCGCATCCACCATGGTGATCCGCTCGAAGGGCCTGCCTAAGTCCATCTCGATGCCATTGTAAACAATGGTGGTGGTCCCGAGCACCTCTTTTGCCACGTAGCGGTACATGTTTTCCGTCAGGTCCATCATGCCGTGGTAATCCGTGTATGCCTGGTAAAGCTCCATCAGCGTGAATTCCGGATTGTGCCTGGTGTCCAGCCCCTCGTTGCGGAACACCCGGCCGATCTCGTAGACCCGCTCCAGGCCGCCGACGATGAGCCTCTTTAAGTAGAGCTCAAGGGAAATACGGAGCTTCAGGTCCTCGTCCAGGGCGTTGAAATGAGTCTCAAAGGGCCTTGCGGCAGCGCCGCCGGCGTTGGAAACCAACATCGGTGTCTCCACCTCCATGAAACCCTGGGCGTCCAGAAAGAGGCGGATGGTGCTGATGATCTTGGAACGCTTGATAAAGGTGTCCTTCACCTCCGGATTCATGATCAGGTCCACGTAGCGCTGACGGTAGCGCAGGTCCGTGTTGGTCAGGCCGTGGAATTTCTCCGGCAAGATTTGAAGACTCTTGGAGAGCAGGGTGATCTCCTCCGCATGAATGGAAATCTCCCCTGTCTTGGTCCGGAATACCGTGCCCCGAATCCCCACCAGGTCGCCGATATCATATTTCTTAAACGCCTTGTAAGGCTCTTCACCGATACTGTCCCTTGCCACATAAGACTGGATAGAGCCCTGCAGATCTTGGACATGACAAAAAGAAGCTTTTCCCATGACCCGTTTGGACATCATCCTGCCCGCAATGGAAACTTCCTTTCCTTCCAGTTCGTCAAAAGCCGATCGGACTTCCTCGCTGTGATGGGTCACGTCGTATTTTGTGATCTGAAAGGGATCTTTGCCCTCTTCCTGCATGCCGAAAAGCTTCTCACGGCGCACCTTGAGGAGCTGTCCCAAATCCTGTTCCTGCGTTCTGTTCTGCTCTGCCACGTTCTCCCTCGCTTCCACTGTTGTTCGTCTTTATCCGTCTACATCTAAAAGAGCATTGTTGTCCCCAAACAACTTCTGCTCTCAGGATACCCGTTTAATGTCAAGAACCTTATATTCCACATCCCCTGCCTGGGTCTCCACCACTACAGTCTCTCCGACACGTTTTCCAATCAGTGCCTTTCCCACCGGGGACTCGTTGGAAATCTTATTCTGAAGGCTGTTTGCCTCCGTGGAACCGACGATCCGGAAATCCATCTCCTCCTCGTATTCCACGTCGTAAACCTTGACCTCACAGCCCACACTGATCTTATCCAACTCTATCTCGTCTTCCACAACGACTTCCGCATTCTTCAGAAGCTTTTCCAGCTCTTCGATCCGAAGCTCGATATCCCTCTGTTCATCCTTAGCCGCATCGTACTCTGCATTCTCAGAAAGGTCGCCCTGCTCTCTCGCCTCTTTGATCTTCTGAGCGATCTCCCTGCGTTTCACCACCTTCAAATCTGCCAGCTCTTCCTCATACTTTTTGAGGCCGGCATACGTCAGAATGTTTTTCTTTGTTTCTGCCATACCACATTCGATCCCTTTCTCTGTTTCTTTTTCCCGCCTGTCACGTTCATTATATGTCTTTCGTACCCTTAATTATCCTCTAACGCCGGAAACCATGGCCTCCTACAGGCGGACAATACATCTCACGTATTATATCCCAAAGCACGGGGATTGTCAATGTTTTCACGCCAGCCGTTCTTCCAGCAGCGACTTAAGCTCTGCCATGGTTTCCACCCGGTTCACCGCTTCCCGGAGCGACGCCGAATGAGGACACCCGGCCGTATACCAGGCCACATGTTTGCGCATTTCTCTCATAGCCATCGCCTCTCCTTTAAACTCTGAAAGCATCTGACCGTGGCGTAGAATCATCTCCCGGAGCTCATCTGTCTTTGGTCTTGGCCGGCTCTGTCCGGTTTCCATAAATTTCCTGATTTCCTGAAAGATCCAGGGATTTCCTCTAGCCCCTCTGGCCACCATAACGCCGTCACAGCCTGTTTGCTCCATCATTCCCGCAGCGTCCTCGGCCTTAAAAATATCTCCGTTTCCAATGACCGGTATGGTGACCGCCTCTTTCACCTGGCGGATCACATCCCAGTCCGCTGTTCCGGAATAATATTGCTCTCTGGTACGTCCGTGAACGGCAATAGCCGAAACTCCTGCGTCCTCAGCAATTTTTGCGATCTCCACCGCATTGATGTGCGTTTCATCAAAACCTTTTCTAATCTTGACCGTGACCGGCTTCTTCACCGCCTTCACCATGGCCCGGAGGATCTTCCCCGCCAGCTTTGGCTCCTTCATAAGGGCCGAGCCTTCATGGTTGTTTACTACCTTGGGAACCGGGAAGCCCATGTTGAAATCAATGATATCGTAGGGCCCTGGCTCCAGGAACATAATTGCGGTACTCCTCCACCGTATAGGGCGCCTTGTAGCCGTCAATAATGGCTTTTGCCTCAGCGGCCCCGTTTTTCAAAAGCCGGTCAGCAAGGAGAGCCATCATTTTGGCAGGCATAACGTGGGCCATATTGGGGCCTTCTCCGGGTGATGGTACAGATTGTCGGCCAGAGCCTGAAGCTCATCGGCGTGTTCGTCAATGATAGAAAAAATCCAGTCATGAAAAACGCCTTTGGCCATAAGGTCGGCGCGACAAACGCGCAGACCTATCTCAACAGTAATACGGTAATCAAAAAATTGTGGCAGATTCGGTTGATTTTTTGTATAATGCTCAGAAAGAGCAGCATAAGAAAACAGAACAGCAGGTTCGGAAAGGATATGATTTGTTTCAGATCGTTCGATATGATGTTGTCTCCGGAAGAATTCCGGAAGAATTTGAGGATTTTAAGATTGTTCATTTGTCGGATCTTCACGGCGCTCTCTATGGAGAGCATAACCGGCTTTTGGTGGAAGGAATTGTAAAAGAGAGACCAGACATAATCGTCATGACCGGGGATATGGCAGAGAACTCTGCTCATGCGGTGTCCCGTCTGGTGGATTTGTGCAGACAGCTGGGCGGCCTTTATCCGATCTACTATGTGGTGGGCAACCACGAACAGGCTCTGCCACAGGATATGTTGGATAAATTATTAATGAGATTGAGAAAACTGGGAGTGGTGGTACTAGACAACAGCTGGTGTACCATCTCCCGTCAGGGGGCCTCTGTCCGTCTCTATGGCCTGGTGACCCCCCAGGTGTATTATAAGGACCGTCTCAGGGAGTATAAGAGAGGTGTCTGCTACCGCAGGGAGAATGTGAAGGAGGCTTTGGGAAAGGCCTCGCCGGGCTTTAATATGATGCTGGCCCACAATCCTCTGTACTACCCGGCCTATAAAAGCTGGGGAGCAGATCTGGTCTTTGCAGGCCACATTCACGGAGGAGTGATCCGAGTTCCGGGGCTGGGGGGACTTTTATCTCCGGACATGACCTTTTTTCCCAAGTATGACGGTGGATATTTCAGGGAGGGAGAAGGTCATTTGGTGGTCAGCAGGGGGCTGGGGAATCATTTCCTGGTGCGGGTGATGAATCCGCCGGAGGTGGTGGCAGTAACGCTTAAAATTCCCCTTATGAAAACGGCCAAAGAATAGTCCTTGACAAAACCCCAATCCCCATATATAATCACCACTATCAGAGCAATTAAACAGACGGCGATGAGAAGAACAAGTAGCGGTCCGGGGATCCCACACAGAAAGCAGCCGGCGGATGAGAGGCGCGTGGAGATGGACTGGCGAATACATCTTTGAGCTTCACACCCAACAAAGGCCGGAGCCTGCCGACAGGCAGTGAGAGCTTTTAAGTAGGCTGTGACGGAATCATGCACCCGTTATCGTGCCAGGGCATCAAATATTGGTGCCTCCAAAGGTAAGCGGCGTAAGCCGTTTATGAAGAAAGGTGGTAACACGGGAATATACCGTTACAGTTCACGGGGCGGGGGAAAAACGGATAAAAGCAGGCATCAAGCTTGCTTGTAAGACTGATTTTATCCGTTTTTCCACATCGGGCGAACGCACGATGCTTCTTGTTTGGCGTAAGCCGGACAAGAAGATGCTCCCAAGAACAGTAACAATATACCTCGTCCTTTCGTAGAGATACGAAAAGGACGGGGTTTTTGTATGTAGGGATTGCGTATTTCAGAGAGAAGATGAAAAAATAATAAAAAAGAAAGAGGAGATGAAGTGATGAATTGTTATGAGGAGCTGGTGGCCCGGGGACTGATCGCTCAGGTGACTAATGAGGAGGAAATCAAAAAAATGGTCAATGCCGGAGAGGCAACCTTTTATAT
>CAJUOF010000267.1 GCA_910587905.1 uncultured Lachnospiraceae bacterium | reverse complement strand
GGGTTCATGGTGCCGGGGTCAATGTTGATGTAGGGGTCGAACTTCTGCATGGTGACATGGTAGCCTCTGGCCTTCAACAGGCGCCCCAGGGAAGCGGCCGTGATGCCCTTTCCCAGGCCCGAGACCACGCCGCCGGTGACGAATACGTATTTTACTGCCATGGTTGTCCTCCTTTATGATGAAAAAACAGTTTTGCCAAACAACCCATACAGTATACAACCGGGAAAAAGAGATTACCAGAGTTTTTTGGAAAAAAATTTATAAATCCTTCATATTTGTGAAAAATAATTCACGGAGGACGTATTGATTTCTTCGGGAAATGCTTTATAATAGTAACGACGGCGGCGCAGGTGTCTATCTTCCTGCGCCGGATACATGACTAAAAGGAGAAAATATTTATGGACAATCCGAATCAGAACCGGAACCAGAAGGGGAACGGCAATGGGAACGGAGGGAAGCCCGGCAGGAACAATCAGATGATTCTGCTTCTGGTGGTGGCGGCAGTCGTCACCCTTCTTTGCGTTTCCATGATGAGCAGCTTCCTCTCCGACGGGACCAGGACTGAAGTGCCATACAGTGAATTCGTACAGATGGTCAAGGACGGGAAGGTGAAGGAGGTGGTGATCAAGCAGGATGAGATCACCTTCACTCCGGCCTCCGGCGTCGTCATCGAGGACGAAGGCGAGTCCCCCTTCTACTACCTTCAGACGGAGTCTTTTTACACGGTGCCGGTGGAGGACCCGGATCTGACGGCGCTCCTTCTGGAGAACGACGTGGAGGTGAAGGGGAAGAAGCCGAGCACCAATTCCACTCTGCTTGATTTTCTCCTGATCTACATCCTGCCGGTGGTGCTGGTCTGGGTGTTCATCATGTTCATCATGCAGCGGGCCGGCGGTGGCGGCATGATGGGCGTGGGGAAGAGCAACGCAAAAAAATACGACGTCCAGAAGGAGACCGGAGTCTCCTTTAAGGACGTGGCCGGGGAGGACGAGGCCAAGGAATCCCTCCAGGAGATCGTGGACTTCCTCCACAACCCGGGGCGGTATTCCACCATCGGCGCCAAGCTTCCCAAGGGGGCGCTTCTGGTGGGGCCTCCCGGCACGGGAAAGACCCTTCTGGCAAAAGCGGTGGCGGGGGAGGCCAAGGTGCCCTTCTTCTCCCTGTCCGGCTCTGATTTCGTGGAGATGTTCGTGGGCGTGGGCGCCTCCCGTGTCCGGGATCTGTTCAAGAAGGCCCAGGAGAGCGCACCCTGCATTGTCTTTATCGACGAGATCGACGCCATCGGCAAGAGCCGGGATTCCCGCTACGGCGGCGGCAATGACGAGCGGGAGCAGACCTTAAACCAGCTCCTCTCCGAGATGGACGGTTTTGATTCCAACAAGGGCGTCTTTATCCTGGCGGCCACCAACCGGCCGGAGATTCTGGATAAGGCCCTGCTCCGCCCGGGCCGTCTGGACCGGCGGATCATCGTGGACAAACCGGATCTCAAAGGCCGGGTGAATATTTTGAAGGTCCATTCCAAGGACGTCCTCATGGACGACTCGGTGGATCTGGAGGCCATCGCCCTGGCCACCTCGGGCGCCGTCGGCTCCGACCTGGCGAACATGATCAACGAGGCGGCCATCAATGCGGTGAAGCACAAGCGCAAGGTGGTGAGCCAGTCGGATCTTTTCGAGGCGGTGGAGGTGGTCCTGGTGGGCAAGGAGAAGAAGGACCGGATCATGAGTGAGAAGGAGCGGAGGATCGTCTCCTACCACGAGGTGGGCCATGCGCTGGTCAGCGCCCTTCAAAAGGACTCCGAGCCGGTCCAGAAGATCACCATCGTTCCCCGTACCATGGGAGCCCTGGGCTACGTGATGAACGTGCCGGAGGAGGAGAAATACCTCAACACGGAGGCGGAGCTCAAGGCGATCCTGGCCCAGTGCCTGGGCGGGAGGGCGGCCGAGGAGCTGGTGTTTGACACGGTGACCACGGGCGCCTCCAACGACATCGAGCGGGCCACCTCCATGGCCAGGGCCATGGTGACCCAGTACGGCATGTCGGAGAAATTCGGCCTTATGGGGTTAGAGTCCATAGAGAGTAAATACTTAGATGGCCGTGCAGTGTTAAACTGCTCCGACGTGACGGCGGCCGAGATCGACAACGAAGTGAAGCGAATTCTGGAGGAGGCACACAAGGAGGCCATCCGCCTGCTCTCAGATAACAGGGAGGTTTTGGATAAGATCGCCGCCTTCTTAATTGAGCGGGAGACTATCACCGGCGCCGAATTCATGAAGATCTTCCGGGAGATCAAAGGCATCCCCGAGCCGGAATCCGATTCGAAAGAGGGCAAGGAAGAGACGCAGCACTCCGCTGTTTCGGGGGCTTCTGCGCCAGAGACCGCAGCGGACGCAGAAGCCGCCCTGCCGGCAGAGGACTCCGGGAACGCTTCCGCACAGGACGGCCCTGCCTCCGGGGAGGCTGCCCCGCAGACTCCTTCCCCCGAGGAGACCGAGTAACCGGCATTTGTCAGGCTGTCATCCGCCTGGCCAGAAAGTTGATGTCAGCGCTCCGGCATCCCTCCCCGCAGACGACAGGAGGGCCGATTTCCCCTGTTTCCTGTGTAAGCCAGGCTGTCATCCGCCTGCCCAGAAAGTTGATGTCAGCGCTCCGGCATCCCTCTCCGCAGACGACAGGAAGGGTTTGTCGGTTTCCATGCGGCTAGCGCAGGCAATTTTGTCCGACCCGGTTTGATGGAGGCGAAATTGCCTGCCATAGGCGGCGCATGGAAACCGGCGAAACCCGACGTGTCTGAGGGGAGGGATGCCGGAGCGCATCTTGCGATAAATTTGATTTCAGGCGGAAGACAGCCGTCAACCCTTGCGAATCCCCCAAAGGAGGTGCCCCCATTGTTTGACATTGAGGAAGAACTGAAAAAGCTCCCCGGAAAGCCCGGCGTCTACCTGATGCACGACGAGAAGGACGAGATCATTTACGTGGGAAAGGCCATAAGCCTTAAGAACCGGGTGCGCCAGTATTTCCAGAGCAGCAGAGGAAAAACGGCAAAGATCAATAAAATGGTATCAAGGATCGCCCGCTTTGAATATATTGTAACGGATTCGGAGATGGAGGCCCTGGTTTTGGAGTGCAACCTGATCAAGGAGCACCGGCCCCGTTACAACACCATGTTGAAAGACGACAAGAGTTATCCCTACATCAAGGTGACGGTGGGGGAGGCATTCCCCAGGGTGCTTCTTTCCAGGGACATGAAACGGGACAAATCCCGCTATTTCGGACCCTACACCAGCGTGGGGGCGGTGAAGGACAGTCTCGGCCTGATCCACAGGCTCTATAAGCTCAGGACTTGCCGCAGGCGGCTCCCGGAGGACATCGGGAAGGAGAGACCCTGTCTCAATTACCATATCAAGCAGTGCAGCGCCCCCTGCCAGGGATATGTGAGCGAGGCCCAGTACCGGGAGGCCATTGACCAGGTGCTGGACTTTCTGGGAGGGCATTACGACACGATCCTAAAAAAGCTGGAGCGGGAGATGAAGGAGGCGGCAGAGATCCTGGATTTTGAGACGGCGGCTGCCACCAGGGAGCTTTTATTCAGTGTGCAGAAGATTGCCCAGACCCAGAAGATCACCGACAGCGGCCTGGAGGACCGGGATATTATCGCCTATGCGGCGGACGGGCCGGATGCGGTGGTGCAGATCTTCTTTATGCGGGAGGGAAAGCTGATCGGCCGGGACAATTTCCATCTGGTCATCGGGGAGGGGGACGGCCCGGCGAGGCTGATGACAAATTTTGTCAAACAGTTTTATGCGGGGACGCCCTTCATTCCCAGGTCGCTGATGCTCCAGCACGACGTGGAGGAGAGCGAACGGGAACTTTTGGAGCGGTGGCTCTCCGAGAAGCGGGGACAGAAGGTTTCGATTCATGTGCCGAAGAAGGGGGAAAAAGCCAGGCTCATGGAGATGGCGGAAAAAAATGCCAGCATAATACTAAAGCAGGACAGGGAAAAAATAAAGAAGGAGGAACAGCGGACTGTCGGTGCCGTGAAAGAGCTGGAGGAGATCCTCGGTCTCTCCGGTCTTGTGCGGATGGAGGCCTTCGATATCTCCAACATCAGCGGTTTTCAGTCGGTGGGTTCCATGGTGGTCTACGAAAACGGCCGCCCCAAACGGACCGATTACCGGAAGTTCCGGATTCAGACCGTGGAGGGCCCCAACGATTATGCGTCCATGGAAGAAGTCCTTACGAGAAGGTTCCTCCACGGCAAGGAAGAAAAGGAAG
>CAJUOF010000266.1 GCA_910587905.1 uncultured Lachnospiraceae bacterium | reverse complement strand
GAATTTGCCTATGTCACATACAACCATGTTCGTCCGCACAGCTATAATGGATACCGTACACCTTATCAGGTACGGACTGCTTCATAACTTGGAAACTAATTTTATTAGCCATAAGCGTTACAAAAATGCTTGACCACTACACCATGCCCCAGATCCGTTGCAGTGCCATGGACACCATGCTTTCCTGTATCAAAAACGGCGTGACCACGATTTTTGACCACCACGCCAGCTTCGGTCAGATCGGGGGAAGCCTCTTCACCATTGCGGAAGCGGCGAAGGAGCTTGGCCTGCGGGCCTGTCTGTGCTATGAGGTCTCGGACCGGGACGGGAAGGACAAGGCGAGGGGGGCCGTTCTGGAGAATGAGGAATTCATCCGCTATGCCCGGAAGGATGGTTCCGACATGGTGGCGGGCATGATGGGCATGCACGCCCAGTTTACCATCTCGGACGACACCATGGAGCTTGCGGCCGCCCACAAGCCGGAGGGCGTGGGTTACCATATCCACGTGGCGGAGGGGATCGAGGACCTTCACGACTGCCTGAAAAAATACGGGAAGCGGATTGTGGACCGGCTCATGGACTGGAACATTCTCGGGGAAAAGACCCTTCTCGGACATTGCATTTACATCAATTCCCATGAGATGGACCTGATTCGGGACACGGATACCATGGTGGTACATAACCCGGAATCCAACATGGGCAATGCCTGCGGCTGCCCGCCCACCATGGAGCTGGTGCGCCGGGGCGTGGTGACGGGCCTGGGGACGGACGGCTACACCCACGACATGACGGAGTCCTACAAGGTGGCCAACGTACTCCACAAGCACCACCTCTGTGACGCCAATGCGGCCTGGGGCGAGGTGCCCAAAATGCTCTTTGAGAACAATGCCGTGATCGCAAACCGCTATTTCAAAGCGCCCCTGGGCGTCTTAAGGGAGGGGGCGGCGGCCGACGTGATCGTGGTGGATTACGATCCGCCCACCAGGCTGGACGAGACCAACTTAAACGGCCACATCCTTTTTGGCATGACGGGGCGGGACGTGGTCACCACCATCGGAAACGGCCGAGTTCTCATGAAGGACCGGGAAATCTTAGTGGCAGATACGGAGAAGGTAATGGCGGAGTGCCGGGCGGAAGCAAAGAAGCTGTGGACGTCCATCAACGGATAGAGAGGACAGGAGGAATCGGATATGAGTGACGTGATGACATGTATGAGCTTTCGGCAGCTTTTGGACTGGGTCCGGAGGGAGCACGACGAAAAAGGCTCTGTCTTCGGGGTAAGGCGGCCCTATAGGGCCAAGGCCGGGACGGAGCAGACCATTTTCGGGCGGAAGCTGGAAACTCCCGTGGGTCCGGCGGCGGGCCCCAACAGCCAGCTTGCCCAGAATATCGTGGCTTCTTATTATGCGGGCGGCCGGTTTTTTGAACTGAAAACCGTGCAGATCATGGACGGCGCCGAGCTGGCGGCCTGTGTCAACAAGCCCTGTATCAAGGCGGACGACGAGTGCTACAACTGCGAGTGGTCCACGGAGCTTTACGTGCCCCAGGCACAGGACGAATACATCAAGGCCTGGTTCCTGCTCTCCTTTATGGCGAAGGAGTATGGGCTGGGGGCCATGGACGGCTTCCAGTTCAACATCAGCGTGGGCTATGACCTGGCGGGGATCCGGTCGGAAAAGATCAACCGCTTCATTGAGAACATGAAGAATGCCGGGCAGACGGAGATTTTTAAAGAGTGCAGGGAGGTCCTGCTCGCCCAGGCGGCGGAATTCAAACATATGACCAGGGAGGATATTGAGGCCATCTCCCCCGAAATCTGCAATTCCGCCACCATCTCCACCCTCCACGGCTGCCCGCCCCAGGAGATCGAGGGCATTGCCCGGTATCTTTTGACCGAGAAGGGCATGCACACCTTTGTCAAATGCAATCCCACCCTTTTGGGCTATGACTTTGCCAGGGAGACCCTGGACGGGATGGGGTATGACTACATCGCCTTTGGAAGGTTCCATTTTGAGGATGACCTCCAGTACGGGGACGCCGTTCCCATGTTCGGGAGGCTGATGGAGCTCTCCGGGAAGCTGGGGCTGGAATTCGGCGTTAAGATCACCAACACCTTCCCGGTGGACGTGAAGGCCGGGGAGCTTCCCAGCGAGGAGATGTACATGTCCGGGAAGTCCCTCTATCCCCTGTCCATCGCTCTGGCGGCGAAGCTCTCGGAGGAGTTTGGCGGGAAGCTTCGGATCGCCTATTCCGGCGGGGCCGACGCCCTGAACATCGGAAAGATCGTCGGTGCGGGCGTGTGGCCGGTGACCATGGCGACCACCCTGTTAAAGCCGGGCGGATACCAGAGGTTTACGCAGATCGCCGAGACGCTCATGCAGATGGGTGTGAAGCCCTTTGCGGGAATTACCGTGGAGGATCTTAGGCGGACGGCGAAGGAGGCCCTCACGGATCCCCATCACGTGAAGCCGGCAAAGCTTCCTGCTGCCAGAAAGACGACGGAGCGGGTGCCTCTGGTGAGCTGCTTCACGGCTCCCTGCGAGGATGCCTGCCCCATCCATCAGGAGATCTCCACCTATATGAAGCTGGCGGAGGAGGGCCGCTTCGAGGAGGCGCTGGAGGTGATCTTAAACAGGAACGCCCTGCCCTTTATCACTGGCACCATCTGCGCCCAGATCGGAAGAGCGTCGTGTAGGGAAAGAGTGTAGATCTCGGTGGTCGCCGTATCAT
>CAJUOF010000265.1 GCA_910587905.1 uncultured Lachnospiraceae bacterium | reverse complement strand
TACACTCTTTCCCTACACGACGCTCCTTCCGATCTCCGCGCTGGGGGTACGGGCAATCCGCATCTGCCTGAACCGTCCGGAAGTATTCCGCACCCAGCTTCGGGCCCTGTACCGGGCTTCTGCTTATGGGAAGGTTGCCATTATGTTCCCGATGATCACCTCAGTGTGGGAAGTGAAGGAGTGCAAACGGGCCTGTCAGAAGGTGATGGCCGAACTGGACGCGGAGGGGGTTCCCTACCGGAAGGATACGGAGATCGGCATTATGATCGAGACGCCGGCCTCCGTCCTGGTGGCGGAGGAGCTGGCCAAAGAGGTCGACTTTTTCTCCGTCGGGACCAATGACCTGACCCAGTATACACTGGCGTGCGACCGTCAGGCGAACGACCTTGGGAAGTTTTTTGATCCCCATCATCCGGCGGTCCTGCGGGCGTTGAAGATCGCCGCGGACGCCGCACATAAAGCGGGCATTTGGATCGGCATCTGCGGGGAGCTGGGGGCGGATTTGTCCTTACTGGAAACGTTTCTGGCCATCGGTATTGACGAACTGTCCGTATCTCCCGCCTCGGTGCTGCCGCTCAGAGCCAGGATCCGCCAGTCCATCGCCAAGACCTGTACCCTGGAACTGTTGGAGTGTTAAAATATCATAAGGCGGAACGAGGTTACGTTTCTTTTGGCCTTGCAGAAAAACATCCCGCGGTATTTTCAAAGATGCCGTGGGATGTTTTTTGGGTACGCCCGGCGGCGCACGTTTCCAACGGGTGCAAGTCCCAAATCCGACCGGTAGTGGGAAGGATATAGCCGAAGGCAAGGGTGTCCTTCGTGAGGTGGAATGCCCAAGGGGGCAGACCCTATGAAGGAAGCCGGATGTTCGAAGCACATTCGGATTAGATGAGAAAGATAAAGTGAAGGCTTCAAGGATCATTCATGATACATTAGAAGCAAAGCTTATTAAGCCTGTGGATCCGGCCACAGCGCCGAGGTACATGAAGTACATTCCTTATTGGGCCTGATAAGCGTTTTAAGTTTCTGCAAGTTTTGGCAGCTTTCCGGGGCCTTGAATGCTGGCGGTTTATTCGCTTTCTGACTTTCTGACATTTCGGGTTATCGCAGTATTGGAGCCTGGGGGACAACTGACACCGGAGGAAATTCTTAGAGTATAATTATCATTGGCAAAAATAAAGGGAAGAGGCCAAAAACCCCTTCCCAATCGTACAGATTTCGGTTATTGTTTAATTGCGAAAAAACAAGGAGAAATCTGTATGATGAAATCTATAATAACGGAAAAAGGCATTACTTTCAAGGACTTAGAGAAAAAAATTTACACATGGGTCTGCCGGATCGGCCAGGAATTTACCCGGGAGTTTCTGGAGCGGTATGACCAGGTCCTGATGAAAGAAAGGGACAAAGAGAAATACCGTCACAAAGGGACCCGTCAGACCACGGTGAAAACGGTATACGGGGAAGTGATGTATGAGCGGGAGGTGTATCAGGTGACGGAGGAGGACGGCTCCAAACGGTTCGTGTATCTGTTGGACGAGACCCTGGAACTGGGAAGGGTGGGGCTGGTCTCCACCAATATGGCGCAGCTGCTGGTGAAGGGGATCACGGAGCTGTCGTACCGTGGATGTGCGAAAGAAGTCAGCAGGCTGACCGGGCAGACGATCAGCGCCATGGGCGTGTGGAATGTGATCCAGGCCCTGGGGGAGAAAATCTGTGAAGAAGAAAAGGCCCTGGTGGAAGAACATAAAAAAGGGCATGTCCGTGGAGAGAAGGAGGTTCCGGTTCTGTTCGAAGAAGCGGATGGGGTCTACGTGAACCTGCAGAAGGAGGAGAGGAAAGAGACAGGGAAAAAGACGGAGAAAAAAAGGAAGAAAAAGGCAGAGATCAAGGTGGGGATTGCCTACGATGGGTGGAAACAGACGGGGAAAGAGCGTTACGAACTGCGGAACAAGGTGGTCGTGGCGGGGATCTCGGGTGCCAGGGAATTTCAGGAATACCGGGAGGCGTCGATCGCAGAGCGGTACAACCTGGACGAAGTGGGCCAGAGGATCCTGAATGCGGACGGAGCGGCCTGGACCCGGAAGGTGAAAGACGGGAGCACCTGTTTTCAATTGGACCCGTTCCACCGGAACCAGGCGGTGAGGAAAAAGATCCATGACCGCAGGGCGGTCCGTACCATCCTGGAATTATTGGAAACAGAACGGCTGGAGGAGTTAATCCGGTATTACGGGGAGAACCGGGAAGGGCTGCTGCCATACCAGTCCCGGGGCCTGAAGCTGCCGGAACATCCGGAGGGTCTGGAGTACAGGAACATGGGGACGATGGAGAACCACGTGTGGAGCGTGATCGCCAGAAGGATGAAACACAACCATACCAGCTGGAGCAGGCGCGGGGGAAACCATCTGGCAAAGAAGTGCAGCGGAAGGCTGTATGAAGTGACAGAATCGCTGAGGCGGCCGGTCTTTGAGGAAGAGAAGGCAGAAGAACTGTACGGGGAGATCCTGATGTCGGCGAAAGCGCCGAAGAGAGACGGAAAAGGCTACGAATATCCGGCGATCGGCCAT
>CAJUOF010000264.1 GCA_910587905.1 uncultured Lachnospiraceae bacterium | reverse complement strand
GAGACAGCCAACCGTGTGGAAAAGGTGATCGCAGAGCAGGGGTTTGAAGTACACCGGATGAAAAAGGCGGAGATCAAACGGTTCCTGGCCCTCTACTTTGAGGCCGCCATGAACGGGGATGCCATGCCGGATATCGACGGGGAGCAGTTTTATGAAGAAGATGAGGATGGGGAGGAAGAAGGATGTTGAGACGCAGGCAGAGGGTGTTGACGCCGGGGCAGGTGGAGGAGATCCGCACCAAGGATTTTTTTGACATGGTCCTGCCCGGCGTGTTGAAGTTCCAGTCGGACCATTATATTTTGGGGGACAGTTACCGGTGCGTGTGGGCGGTCCGGGAATATCCGCCTTCCACGGAGGAACAGGCGGTTCTTTCCCAACTGGCAGACCGGAGCGGTGTGACCCTGCGCATTTACCACCGCCTGGTGGAGGCAAATGAGCAGCGGAAGATCATCCAGAATGCCACCCGCAGGAATCAGTTAAAGTCCGGAGGCACGGACATGAACGAGACCATTGAGGCGGAAGGGAACCTGCAGGATGTGATTGAGCTTTTAGCGAACCTGAGAAAGAACCGGGAGCCGCTTCTCCACTGTGCGGTATTTATCGAGTTAAAAGGGGGAAGCCTGGATACGTTAAAGGAATTGCAGAGTGAGGTGGCCATGGAGCTGACCCGTGCCAAGGTATCCGTGGACCGGCTGACGCTCCGGCAGAAGGAAGGCTTTCTCTCTGTCCTGCCCATCGGGGCGAACCAGTTTGGCGCACAGTATGAGCGGGTACTTCCCGCTTCCAGCGTGGCGAACCTCTATCCCTTTAACTTTTCCGGAAAGACGGACCCGCAGGGGCTTTATATCGGCCGGGATAAATACGGCACGAACATCCTCGTGGACTTTGACCGGAGGGCCGAGGACAAGACCACGGGGAACATCCTGATCCTTGGAAATTCCGGGAAGGGGAAGTCCTATCTCTTAAAACTGATCCTCACGAACCTCCGGGAATCGGGAAAGCGGGTGATCTGCCTGGACCCGGAAGCAGAGTACGGGGAGTTGTGTGAGTCCCTCGGAGGCTGCTGCATTGATTTCCTTTCCGGGGAATACACCATCAATCCGCTGGAGCCGAAAGCGTGGAGCGACGGCATGGAAGGTGCAGAGGCGGCCGCTCCGGAGGCGTTTAAAAAGGCGACGAGGCTGTCCCAGCATATCGCTTTCTTAAAGGACTTCTTCCGGAGCTACAAGGATTTCACGGACACGCAGATCGATACCATTGAGATTCTGCTGTCCAAGCTCTATGCCAGGTTCGGCATTACGGACAGCACGGATTACGGCGGGAAGAAGCCGTCGGATTTTCCGGTCATGGAGGATTTTTATAAGCTGTGTGAGGAGGAGTTCTACAGCTACGACAGAAAAAGGAAGTACCTGTATACGGAAGAGACTCTGCAGGAGGTGTGCCTCGGCGTCCACTCCATGTGTGTGGGTGCGGAGAGCCGGTATTTCAATGGGCATACCAACCTGACCGACGGGGATTTTCTGGTGTTCGGTGTCAAGGGCCTCATGGACACCAACAAGCGGTTGAAGGATGCCATGCTCTTTAATATCCTGTCCTACATGTCCAACGAGCTTTTGGGGAAGGGGAACACGGCCGCCTCCATTGACGAGCTGTACCTGTTCCTCACCAACCCGACCGCCATCGAATACATCCGCAATGCCATGAAGCGGGTGCGGAAGAAGGAGTCCTCGATTCTCCTTGCGTCGCAGAACATCGAGGACTTCCTGATCCCGGACATCCGGGAGTTTACGAAGCCCCTGTTTTCCATCCCGACCCACCAGTTCCTGTTCAATGCCGGGCAGGTGAACCCGAAGGAATACATGGATGCCCTGCAGGTGGAGGCGAATGAGTTTGAGCTGATCCGCTATCCGGAACGGGGGACCTGCCTGTATCGCTGCGGCAATGAGCGGTATCTCCTTCAGGTGATCGCACCGGATTACAAGTCGGCGCTGTTCGGAAAGGCAGGCGGACGATGAGGGGGACTGTGGCCGCCGCTCTCAAGATGGCGGCCGCTTTCCGTCCGTTAAGGAGGAAAGCGGAGAAGATTCTCGTGGGTGTTGTGCTGGGGCTCATCATTCTCGTCATCATGCCGATCATTACCGTCACTTCCGTGTGCCGGGCGAGCTTTCGCAATAACAGCGACGAGATCCGGAAAGCGGTGATCGAAAGCCTTACGGAAGAACAGCGGGCCAGGCTGCAGTTCGTGGAGGACACCATGGAAGCCATCCGGAAGACCATGGCAGAAGCGGGACATTCGGCTGTGCAGGTGAAGGAGGCGCAGGTACTGGCTGTGCTGGTGCTGTCTGAGTATGCGGAAGAGGAAGGATTTGTGGAAACTTTGGCCGGCTGCTTCCATGAGGGACAGACGGACGAAGAACTCACCGTCGCAGTCAATGGGGCCTTCGGGACTTCCTTTGCGGCGGCGGATTTTACGAAGCTCATGAGCGGGATCAACCGGCAGCTTGTGGAGGTTGCCAGAACCCAGCTTGGAAACGTGGGCGGGGAGCCTTACTGGAGCTGGTATGGCTTCGGGGGAAGGGTGGAGTGGTGCGCCTGTTTTGTCAGTTGGTGTGCGAACGAATGCGGGTACCTTGACCGGGGAATCGTCCCGAAGTTCTCCCTGTGTACGGACGGCGTGGACTGGTTCCGGTCGCAGGGGCAGTGGCTGGAAGGGACTGAGGAGCCGGCCGCTGGCATGATCATCTTTTATGACTGGGCCAGTGACGGGATGGATGGCCGGGCGGACCATGTGGGGATTGTGGAAAAGGTGGAGGGCGGGACCGTCTATACCATCGAGGGAAACGTAAACGACGACTGCCGGGCATGCAGTTATCCGGTGGGCCATCCGGAGATTTTAGGGTACGGAGTGCCGTCGCTCTAAAGGAATCCATCGGGGCCGGAACCTGCCTTGGCTGTTGGGAAAAGGAGGTAAGGATGTCTGGAAAGATGAAGTCCATCCATGGGATTTATAAAAAGCATGGCCGGGAAGCCTTTCTCGAAGCGGCGAAATGGTATTCGGGGAAGGTGAATCCCTTCAGTATCGACAAGACCATCGACGCCATGGAGTCTTCCTGGTACGACGAGGGAAAGGGGGTGACGGAGGCAGAGCAGATGGTAAAGGATTACAATCAGGGGCGGACGATCTTAAATGAAGGAAGAAGCCTGGAAGCGGAACAGATGGGAATGAATCTTACGATGTGAGGAAAGGGAAAATGAAGAAAGCGAATGTTACGGTTTCTTATGACGAGGAAAAGCTGGCGGCCCTGCGGCTCTATCTGGAGCAGAAGGGGCTCACGGTGGAGGGGGAGCTTCGGACAGCGGTGGAAGCCCTCTATACCAAAGCGGTTCCTGGGAATGTGCGGGAGTTTCTGGACCTGCGCCGGGGAGGCACTGCAGGGGAATCCGAACGGAGGAGAAGGCCGGCGGTTCAGGCTCCGGAAGGCTGTGAGGCTCCTTGAGGACCCAGCGGTTCGGGATTGAGATTGAGATGACGGGGATTACGAGGGCTGCGGCTGCCCAGGTGGTTGCGGGTTATTTCCGGACGACGGCTGCCCATACGGGCGGGACCTATGATACCTATGTGATCCGTGACGGGGAAAGGCGTCAGTGGAAAATCGTCAGTGATTCCTCGATCCGCTGCGAGGTGCGGAGGGGCCAGAGTGCGGGAAAGGAGTATGCCGTGGAGTTCGTCTCTCCCATCTGCCGCTATCCGGATATCGAGGTGGTTCAGGCGGTGGTCCGAAGACTTCGGACGGCGGGAGCCAGGGTGAATGATTCCTGCGGTATCCATGTCCATGTGGACGCTTCCCCTCACGACGCAAAGACCCTCCGCAACATCGCAAACCTCATGGCGGCCAAGGAGGACCTGCTCTACAAGGCCCTGCAGGTGAACGTGTGGCGGGAGAATTACTGCCAGAAGGCGGATCTGCGGTTTTTGGATGAACTGAACCAGAGGCGTCCGGAGTCCATGGATATGCTGGAACACATTTGGTATAACGGCGAGAGCCGGAGTTATGAGCATTATAACGCTACCCGCTATCATGGACTGAACCTGCACAGTGTGTTCTCCAAGGGGACCATTGAGTTCCGCCTGTTCAATTCCACGCTCCATGCGGGGAAAATCAAAGCCTATATCCAGCTCTGCCTGGCCATCAGCCATCAGGCCCTCGTGCAAAGACGTGCGTCCAGGCAGAGGACGGAGAGTACCAATGAAAAGTATACCTTCCGCACCTGGCTTCTCAGGCTGGGGCTCAATGGGGAGGAATTTAAGACGGCCAGGCTGCACCTGTTAAAGCACTTGGACGGGAATATCGCATGGCGGGACCCGGCACAGGCCCAGGCGCAGAAAGAACGGCTGGCGGCAGCCCGGACTGTCCGGGAGGAAACGGAAGGAGAGCTTATGGAAGCGGGAGAGGGAGAGAGCGCTCCCCTTTCCCTGCAGATGTGAAAGGACGGAATGAAAGATGGAGAAGAAACTGTACGTTGCCTATGGCAGCAACTTAAATTTGAAGCAGATGGGAGAACGGTGCCCGGAGGCGAAATTTTATAGAGTGGGAATGATCCGGAACTATGAACTGCAGTTTAAGGGAAGCCGGACATGTGCGTTTGCAACCATTGCGCCGAAGAAGGGGAGCTTTGTCCCGGCTGCGGTGTGGGAGGTCAGTCCGGGGGATGAGGCGTCCCTGGACCGGTATGAAGGCTACCCGCTCTTATATTCGAAAGAGAAAATTGCCGTGAAGGTGGACGGAGGGAGGGTGGAGGCGTTTGTCTATGTCATGAATCCGGAAATGGAATTTGGCCTGCCGTCTGGCCGGTACTACAATACAGTGCAGGAAGGCTACTATGACTGCGGCCTGGATCTTTCCATTCTTGACCGGGCAATCCGGGACAGTGCTGCTGCGTGCGGCCTTACCGTTCCCTGGTATCTTCGGTCTTCTGACGCCTCCTATGGGGAGTCAGAAGAAACGCTACAGAGCGCGGAGGAACAAACGAAGGAAGAGATGGACGGTGGCCCCATGGACAGCTCCGGCCCGTCTCTGTGAAAGGGCGGCATGGCAGACCACAGGAAAAAGATGAAACGGGAGCTGGGAGACGGGTACCAGTTCTGCCGGTTTCTTCCGGAGAAGAGGATTCAGAAAGAACGGCGGCCCTTTCCCGGACCGCAGACGGTCGCCTCCCTGACCGTAGGCTGCGTCCGGATCGAAAGCCGCCTCTATCCGGAGAAGGGAAGCTTAACGCCTGTCTGGCATGTGTTCGTGAAGGATGATCCGGATTCCCCGGACTGGATTTTTTACGGAAGCCCGGAAGGACCCGCCAGCGGCAGGGAACGGGAGATGTTTAGGGTTCTGGACCGGATCGTGCAGAGGGACCATCTCTCTTACACGGAGTGCTGCTTTGAGCGGCTGGAGGGATGTGCCGTGGGAGCCGGCCGGAGAGAAAAGAAATGACGCCCCTGTGAGGCCCGTGTCGCCCCGTGTACCGGCTTTTTCCGGAGGATGGGAGAACCAACCGGTGGAGAGCAGTTCTGGCCAGGTTCGGGCGATTTGGAAGCGGGGAAGCGGGGGTCGCAAAATCGAAAAGCAAACGGGATGCCACAGGGTCGAAAAGCAAGCAGGAGAAAGGGGCGGTGCCGCAGGCGGCCTCCGCCCCGGTTCACAGCGCCCGGCAGTGCCGGGCGCTTCAGGGCTTTCGGGACATTTTCAAGGAACCGACAGTCCGGTGCCGTGTCCGGGGGCTGTGGCTCCTGCCACGGTGCCTCGGTTCCCTGAAACACCGATGTTTTAAAGAAATCTTCCGGTGCTTTGGCAGGCTCAGGATACCGACAAGGAGGGATTCATCCATGCAGGATACAAAGCCAGAAAGAAAAGAGGTTAAGCGCCGGTTCCAGCTCTGGATTAAGCCGTCCACGCTGGAGCTGGCCGATACCCTATATGAAAAGGACAACTGCGACAGCCGGAGTGAATTCATTGAAAAGGCTGTCATTTTTTATGCAGGGTACCTCTCCGCAGAGAGCAACAAGGGCTATCTTCCGAATGTTGTCATCTCCACGCTGAAAAGCATTGTTGCGGAGAGTGACCACCGGCAGAACCGGATGCTATTCAAGCTGGCCGTGGAGATGGCGGTGATGATGAATGTGCTGGCGGCGAACAGTGACATTGATAAAATTTCACTGGAGCGCTTGCGGGGAGAATGTGTCAGGGAGGTCAAACGGCTGAACGGCTCCTTTTGCTTTGACGACGCCATGGACTGGCAGAAAGGATGGGAAGGAATGGGATAAGGCAGGTGAAACGGCCGGGACAGGGAAGGATATGCAAAGCGATATTTTCATTTCGTGTAGGTCGTGATATAATCATACGGAATGAAATCAAAATTTTTCTGGGGAAATTAAAGGGTCAGGCGAAGGGACGTGGATAAATGTCGGAGTTACGGATTCATAGTCTGTCAGAATTTGTCAATGTGATTTGTGAGTTGGATGGCACTTTGTTTCGGAATGGCATAAATAAAAATGAGAGTTTGCTTTTCCGTGGACAGTCCGATACGCAGTTTAAGTTGCTTCCATCGCTTGGGAGGAATCGAAAGTTCGCCTGTGACATTTCCATTTTGGATGAAGAACGCAATCTGATTGAGATGGCCAGGTTTAAACTGCCCGAAGTTTTTCATAAGGAATTAGAGCCGCTGGAGCTGTTAGCATTACTACAGCACCACGGGATTCCGACTCGTCTTTTGGACGTTACAGAAAATGCGTTTGTAGCGTTGTACTTTGCCTGTTGTTCGGATGATGAAAAAGACGGAGAGGTATTTGCTTTCAAACATAACGAACAGAATGTGGTAAACTATCCGGTTGTCAATGCCATAGCAGACAGCTATCGCTTTGCCCGTGGTACCTTTTGCACACTTGATCTTTTTTATGGAGCTGTGATTACTCAGCCGTATTTCCTTGAACAAAAGCAGACACATGAGATTTGCCATGAGACGAAGGAGTCCGGTGGAAGATGGATAGCAGAATGCTGTAGCAAAATATTTTTTGTATATGCTCCGGTGAGGAGTCTGCGCCAGCAGATGCAGCGTGGGAGGTACATTCTATTTCCCAATCGGATTGCGCCCTATGGAGATCCGGATATACCTTGTTTCCAAAAAGTTATTGATCCTATACCGAAGGATCATGAGAGCATTTGTGGGAGAATCACCGTCCCGAAAGAGTTGAAAGGGAATATTTTGAAAGAGCTGAGATTATTCGGAATCAGTAAAGAAACGCTATTTGCGGACAGCGTGGATGTTGTATGTGAGGAAATCACAAGTACATTCAGAAGAAAAGTGAAGGGAGAGATACCCTGGATAAAGTAGTAATAGAAAATCAATTACTGCTGGAAGCTGGCAGTATAAATGGCAGGTGAATCATACAAAATGGTTCCCTGCTTTTTCTTTGCTCTGAACGGAAAGGAGGATTCTCATGGCACGTCTGGTAACGAAGTTCAAATACCTGAAGCCGGATCAGGAAAAGCCCATCGGTGGATATGTCACCTACATTGCCACCCGTGAAGGAGTGGAAAAAATCGACGAGTCCTTCAGGATGGCTCCAGCCAGCAGAAAACAGAAAAAGCTCATTGAAAAAATCCTGCGGGATTTTCCGGACAGCAAAGGAATGCTGGAATATGAAGATTATAAAAGAGAAATGACGGTGGGAGCAGCCTCTGAGTTTATCATTCGTGCCATCGAGGACAACGCCTGTGAGATTCTGAATCAGAAAACCTATGCCGACTACATTGGCACCCGAAAAGGTGTGGAACGGTTCGGCAGCCATGGTCTGTTCACAGACGACGGCGTGCAGGTCAGACTGAACGAGGTCTCACAGGAACTAAATACTCATGGAGGAAATGTGTGGACACTCATCGTCTCTCTGCGCCGGGAGGATGCGGAGCGCCTTGGGTTCAACAATGGTATCCGATGGCGGGATATGCTGCGGACACAGACGGAGACGCTGGCCGACAGTTTAAAAATCCCTATGGAACACCTGCGCTGGTATGCGGCTTTCCACAATGAAAGCCACCATCCCCATGTTCATCTGCTGGCCTACTCTACTGTGGAGAACGAAGGCTTCCTCACGAAGCAGGGTGTCCATAAGGTGCGCTCTTCTCTGGCAAAGGATATTTTTTCACAGGATCTTCTATGCATGTATGAGAAACAGACTACCCATCGGGATGAACTGCGCCTTAAAAGCAGAGAATGGATTGCAAAGATTGTATCCAGCATAAATGCCGGAACCTATGACAATCCCGAAATCGAAGAGCGGCTGTTACGTCTGGCTGAACGGCTATCCAGGACGAAGGGGAAGAAAGTGTATGGATACCTGAAAGCGGATGTGAAAGCCCTGATCGACTCCATTGTTGACACCCTGGCGGAGGATGAAAGAATCGCCGCTCTCTATCACCTGTGGTACGAACAGAGGGAGGCGGCCAGACGGGTTTACACGGAGGCCCCGCTGGAGAGGGTGCCTCTTTCACGGAACAAGGAATTTAAGTCAATAAAGAATGCCATCATCCAGGAGGCTCTTGGCCTTCACGCCGACCAGGGAGAGATGGAAGATGGGGAACCGACCGACATATCGGAAAGGGAATTGCCAGAAGAATCGGAACTCATGTTATCCGGCCAGGAAGAACTGATGGAGACAGAGGTGCCGGAGGATTCCGCTTTTTCTTTCTCCGGAGGATGGAAAAAGAAGAAAGATACCTGGTGGACGGAAGAATATAAGAAAGCAAGGACTTTTCTTTATGGCACCAAAGAGTCAAAACCTGACTTTGAAAAAGCCTACGCCGGCCTGGAGGAAGAAGCAGTCCGTGGAAACGGTTTCGCTATGTATGACCTTGGAAAAATGTTCCTTTCCGGCCTTGGGTGTGAAAAGGCAGAACAGGCTGCACAGAAATGGTTTGCGGACGCTTATCGTGCTTTTATGGACAGAGAATCACGGGAAGAAGATCCTGGCTATCTGCAGTATCGGATTGGAAAGCTCTATTCGTTCGGACATGGCGTGGAACAAGATGATGGGAAAGCGGCCAAGTGGTATGAAAAATCTGTTGCAGAGAAGAATCCTTTTGCCGCCTATGCCCTTGGAAGTCTCTATTACCGGGGGCAGGGCGTGGAGCAGGATGAAGAAAAAGCGTTCCGGTTGTTTACGATTGCGGCCAATGACAAAGATAAGCCAAACGCCTATGCCCAATATGAGCTTGGCCGGATGTGCAGAGATGGAATCGGAACGGCTCCGGACAAAGAGGTCTCAGAGGACTGGTACCGTAGGGCTTATCAGGGTTTCCTTTCCATTGAACAGAATATGGCAGATGATAAGCTCTATTATCGCCTGGGCCAGATGAATCTCACCGGTACGGGAACTGAAAAAAATTTGGAACTGGCCGGGACATATTTTGAAAAGGCCGCCGAACTGGACAATGCGGATGCCTTGTATGGGTTGGGAAAACTATACTTGAACCGGGAGTTTACTGGACGAGATGGAAATCGTGCCGTGGAATTTCTCGTGGCGGCGGCAAAGAAAGACCATGATTATGCCATGTACCTGCTGGGAAAGTTATTTCTGGAAGGAAACGAGGTGCCGAAGAATCCGGGCTATGCGTTGCGATGGTTGGAAGAAGCGGCAGAAAAAGAAAATTCCCCTGCAGAGTGCCTTCTTGGGAAAACGTTGCTTTTGGGGAAAGAGATAGAGCAGAACATTCCTCGTGCCCTTTTCCTGCTGGAAAAATCCACTGCGAGAGGCAATACCGGCGCTGCCTATGTTCTCGGAAAAGTGCTGTTGGAGGGCGAGAGGTTTCCGCAGGATATTCCAAAGGCCATGGATCTGCTTACCTTTTCCGCAGAAAAAGGATGTTCTGCGGCACAGTATCTTCTTGGAAAGCTTTATCTGGCCGGGGAAGGAATTTCAAAAGATGTCAATGTCGCTCTGTACTGGTTTCAGAAGGCCGCAGAGCAGGGCCATTCTTTTGCAGGCTATCAACTTGGAAAATTATTTTTCTATGGCCGGGAGGTGGCGCAGGACATGGAAAAAGCGATTTCTTTTTTGACGGCTTCGGCCAGTCAGGGAAACGCTTATGCGGCGCAGCTACTTGCCAGGATCAGAAGCAACCGGAACTGGCCGGCGTCCCTCGGAAGCCTGCGCCTTTTGCTGTATTTGGCCAGAATATTGCAAAACCGCATTGAAAATGACCGCAGGGACGTGACTGGCGGCGTAGACTGGAAGCTCAGACATAAGATAGATGAGAAGAAACAGGCCCATGGCTTAAAACAGGGCTGAAGAACGGGACTGAGAAGGGAGGATTTTATTTGGCATTCATCCGATTTACCGAGGAACAGAAGGAACAGGCCAGATGTACGGATCTGGCTGCTTTCCTCAAAAGCCGTGGCGAAAAACTCAAACGTGCCGGTTTGGAACATGAATGGAATTACGGCGGGGAGAAAATCACCATCCGGGGAAACCTGTGGTACAACCAATACAAGATGGAAGGGGGAGATATCATTGATTTTGTCCGGGATTTTTATAACCTGACTTTTTCAGAAGCCGTGGAACTTTTGCTTTCCGAGCAGGGGATTTCTGTACTCCCGGAGCAGACCATACATCAGAAGGAGAAAAAACCGTTTGCACTGCCACAGGCAAATCCTGATATGCGGCGGGTGTATGCCTATCTTTTAAAGAGGCGGTTCCTTGACAGGGAGGTGGTGCAGTTTTTCACTCGTGCGGGTCTGCTCTATGAAGATCGGGAATTTCACAATGCGGTTTTTGTGGGGCTGGACGAAAACGGCGTTCCCCGCCATGCCCACAAGAGGGGAACTTATTCTGAAAGTGGATACAAAGGAAATGTGGAGGGAAGCGAACCGGAATATAGCTTTCATCATATCGGAACCGGCAACCGGCTTTATGTTTTTGAAGCGCCGGTGGATATGCTGTCCTACATCTCCCTGTATAAAGCGAACTGGCGGGAACACAGTTATGTGGCCCTCTGCAGCGTGGCTCCCCATGGGGCGCTCCATATCCTGAAAACCAATCCGCATATTGATACGGTGATCACCTGCCTCGATCATGACGGTGCCGGCATTGAGGGAAACCATCGAATCAAAGAGGCGGTTCTGGAGGCAGGAGACTATACCGTGACCTGGGAGCAGCCGGAGTTTAAGGATTGGAATGAAGGGCTGAAAAAAGAGCATGGATTAAAACCCATCATCGGCACAGAACATTCCGGTCTTGTGCGGATGCGGGAATTGTGCCGGGAACTGGTGTCTGGTTATTTCGGCGAAAGCTGTTCCCAATATCCCTTGGAGGATTTGCGGGAACGGTATGAGAGACTCCGAAGGCTCCCTGTAAATAAAAGAAAAGAGATTCAGACGCAGTCTCAGGAACTGGCCGGGGCTGCTTTTTTACTGGCCAGAAAGCAATTTGCTGCTCTGGAGAAATCCTATACGGCCCCGCAGTATGAAACAATCCTGCTGCGGCTCTATGCGCCCCACCACGATCATACCGGATACAAATCAAGGATGGCAGAAATCGGAGAACGGCTGGAACATCTGCAGAAAATGTTTCAGGCCAATGAGATTGTGCCGGAATCAAAACAGATGGAACAGATCAAAAATATTCTGTCTCTGGCCGTGGATGGTTTGCGCCTGTCCGTTTTTATGGAACAGCAGCAAAATCTGCCGCAAAGGAGGGAATCGTCAGGTCACACAGAGGGATTGGCGGCGGTTATGTGAGAAAGACAGAACCGTAGAACCGTGACAGAGAAAAGAAAGGATGTTGCCTTATGGGAAACATTACCATGCTTGTGCTTGTGGCGGCCATCATGCTTGGCTCCCTGGGGGGAATCTCATTGATTGCTCACATGTACACCTTGAATATCAAGAATAAGACCGTCGGAAACGGCCAGCACGGGACCGCAAGATGGGCGGCCAAAGCGGAAATCCGGGAGACCTATCAACACGTCCCTTTTGAACCGGAGCTGTGGCGGAGGGGGAAACATCTTCCCACGGCCCAGGGGATTGTGGTGGGCTGTACAACTTCTAAAGGGAGAACGACAGCCCTTGTTGATACCGGCGACGTCCATGTATTGATGATCGGTGCGGCAGGCGTCGGAAAAACCGCTTACTGGCTTTATCCCTGCATTGAGTATGCCTGCGCCTCCGGAATGAGCTTCCTTTCCACCGACACCAAGGGAGACGTCATGCGGAACTATGGAACCATCTGCAGGGAGTATTATGGGTATCATGTATCGGTGATTGACCTTAGAAATCCCACCCGGTCAAATGGAAACAACCTGTTACACCTGGTCAACAAATATATGGATTTGTATCAGGCGAACCCGGACATTCTGGTTTACAAAGCCAAAGCGGAAAAGTATGCAAAGATTATCTCAAAGACCATTATTCTTTCCGGCATGGACGCCGTCTCCTTTGGGCAGAACGCATATTTCTATGACGCTGCCGAAGGGCTGCTGACGGCAACCATTTTGCTGGTGGCGGAATTTTGCGAACCGAAAAAACGTCATATCGTGTCCGTGTTTAAAATCATTCAGGAGCTGCTTGCCCCGTCCCAGAAGAAGGGCAAGAACCAGTTCCAGCAGCTCATGGAACTGCTCCCCAATGACCACAAGGCGAAATGGTTTGCCGGAGCCGCTCTGAACACGGCGGAGCAGAGTATGGCCAGTGTCATGAGTACGGCACTGTCCAGACTGAATTCCTTTCTGGACTCGGAGCTGGAACAGCTTTTATGCTTTGACACGGAGATTGACGCAGAGAAGTTCTGCAGGGAAAAGTCCGCCATTTTTGTCATCATGCCGGAGGAGAATCCCAATACCTTCTTTATGATCAGCTTAATCATTCAGCAGCTATACCGGGAGATCCTGGCGGTCGCCGACGAGCAGGGAGGGAAGCTTGCGAACCGCTGCGTGTTCTTCTGTGATGAATTCGGGACCCTGCCGAAGATAGAATCCGCTGAGATGATGTTTTCTGCTTCCAGGAGTAGGCGGCTGCAGATCGTACCGATCATCCAGTCCTTTGCCCAGCTTGATAAAAATTATGGCAAGGAGGGGGCGGAGATCATTGTTGACAATACACAGCTCACCCTGTTTGGCGGTTTTGCCCCAAACAGCAGCTCCGCAGAGATCCTCTCCAAAGCCCTGGGCAGCCGCACCGTTATGTCCGGTTCCGTCAGCCGCTCCAAAAACGATCCGTCCCAGTCGCTGCAGATGATGGAGCGGCCGCTACTGACACCGGACGAACTCAAATCCATGCCGAAGGGACAGTTTGTGGTAATGAAAACCGGAGTCCATCCCATGCGGGTAAAGCTAAAGTTATTCTTCCAATGGGGAATCCAGTTTGATGAGAACAACCCATATGCCATAGAGGACAATGGCGGCAGGACGGTGGAGTATGCGGAGAAAAAGGAAATCATGGACGGTATTGTCCGGAAATACCATCCGGATTGGCTGGAGGAGCTCCCATCGGCGGAGGAGCAAGGAGGAGGCGGACAGGGTCACGCACAGGGCTCAGGAAACGATCAGCAATTTAAATTATCCGTAAAACCTCCTGAGAAGAAAAGCAGAACAGGTGGTATGAATTTAGTTCCTCCAAGCCGCAGACACATACCGCCTGAAAACGGATCAGAGAGACCTCAGTTCACAGAAAAATGGCAGGAGGGTGAAAGCTGATGGGCAGATTGGATTTCTTATACCGCATGGAACTTCCGCACCGTGCGGTAGTGGTTTATATGTATCTTGCAGACCGGGCAAACAAAGATGGGGAATGCTGGCCGGCCATTCCCAGGATAGCGGCAGAATTAAAGCTGTCGCAGTCCACCGTCCGCAGAGCCTTAAAAGATTTGCGGAAAGAGGGCCTGCTGGAAACGGAGCAAAGATACCGGACGAAAGGCGGCAAGAGCAGCCTGCTTTATAAAATCCAAAGAAAATAGTAAATGTCCGAGCCACCATCTGCCACCAGGGGAAAACTATGGCCTTTTGGTGGCAGGTGGTACCTGGCATGGTGGGAGGGGAAGGGAACCTATCACTTGAAGAGGTGTTACGGCAGAAAAAAGGAACAGAAACAGATTGCTTTATCGTTCTCGAAGCTCCAGAAGATCAGAAATGTCACAGTCCAAATATTCGCACAGTTTCTTGGAAAAAATTTAATGATTTGACATTATTTTGTTTTACCGCAGATGATTACAAAGAAATTGAAAAAAAGCTAAGATACAGATATAATGACAGGCATAGAGTGTGAGCTTATGCGAATCTATGGGAGGTTTTGACCATGATAACCGTTTCCATTTGTGAAGATGAAACTTATTTTATGTCTGAACTGAGAAAATTATTAAATGAGTATTGCAGTTTACGGGAAATCCAGACATCCATATTGACGTTTTCCAACGGAGAAGAACTCCTGGCGTCCAATCGAGTGTCAGACATTATTTTGATGGATATCAAGCTTCCGGGTGACAATGGGATGAAAACCGTCCAGCGGTTGCGGGATATCGGCAATCATAGTCAGGTGATTTTTGTCACTTCGTTTCAGCAGTATGTGTTTCGGGCATTCGACGTAGATGCTGTCCACTATATTCTTAAACCAATATCGGCCGGGAAATTGTTTCCCGCCATGGATAAGGCGATAAAACGCATATCCTTAAACAGCGGGAAAACATTCTTGATTACAAATGGAACCGCTGCGTCCAGGATACCGCTTGGAGATATCATTTATTGCGAGGCGCTGAATCATCAGATCACAATTCATACGCTGGCAGAACGATTCCAGTTTTTTGGAACTCTGGATTCTGTGCAGGAAAAATTAGATGATCGATTTTTTCGCTGTCACAGAAGCTACATTGCCAATATGGAACATGTGACGGATAAACAGCCGGGTATTGCGGTTATGGCCGGAGGGGGCAGGGTACTGATTGCCAGGCGAAAACAGTCGGAGTTTACCAGGAAATTGTTAGAGATTTGCAGAAAGGGATTGGTCTGATGGCGACATGGCTGCTTTTTTGTGGTTGGTATGTAGTAGAGAACTGTTTTGTCAATTATTGTATTTTTAATTTTTTGCTCTGCGTCACACAAAAAAATGGTAAAAAGTATCTTCCAGTCTGGCTTTTCATCAACGGCTTGATCACATTGCTTGCGGCTTTGTTCCAGTTTCCGGGCGCATTCTTTATTCATGTCCTGATCTTGTTTGTTTTTGCGAGGGCTGTGCTTAACATCCAAAAATCTGAGCTTATCGTTCCACTCACCATTATTTTTACGTTCTACACATTGATGGAAGGCTATTCCGTATTTATCATGTCATGGATATCATCCAATTTTCATTCTCCCACAGGTGGGAAACTGGAACAGGTCTTGATTCCACTGTTATTGGATATACTGTTCTTCTGTGTGTTGAAAATTATTGAGAAAAGATATTCGTATACTTTGCAGCGGTCTATTTCGTCCTATCTGTATATTCTTCTGCTGCCATGTTCGCTGGTCGTTTTGACTATACGGTATGGACTTAAGCTGGATGGTCATAATTTTGAGCAGTATCTTTCTTTTTTGGGAGCAGATGTCAGAATTGTGGTGCTTGTGACAATGCTGGGAGCGGGTATCATTGCTTTCATAATGATTGAATTCTTGTGCAAAATCATCCAGCTGACCGAACAGGAGAAAGCGGTGGCTCTGCTCCGTGGCCAGTTGGACGGGCAAAAGGTTTACATTGAAGAGGCAAAAAAGCGCAACGAATTATATGCCTCGTTTCAGCATGACATCGACAATCATCTGCTGGTTATATCTGGCCTGCTCCATGATAAGCGATTCGCACAGGCGGAACAATATACAAAAAAACTGCATATTCGTTGTGGAGAATTGCTCGTGAGTATATCTACGGGGAAAGCAAGTCTGGATGTCTTGTTGAAGGAAAAATTGAGCTATGCGGAGCAGAATCATATTGCGACAGTGTACGATGTGATGGTTTCAGAGGATTTTGGTATAGACGATATGGATCTGTGCGTACTTTTTTCTAACATCCTGGATAATGCGATTACAGCCTGTAAAGAAGGCACACAGGAAGAACGGAAGTTATCTATAACTGCCAAAATAAAATCAAAATTTTTGATTATTGAAGCAGTGAATACGACCAGCGCCTGTCTGCCGGTCACGCCGGGGACAGGTCTGATGAATATTCAGCATATTGTGGACAAGTATCGCGGTACGATGGAAACAGAACTTGGCAGCGGAAATTACAGAATCAGCGTCCTGCTCTGTTCACGTTAATTGTGACTGATATCTGGCAATACCATTCACGAATTAAAAGCAACCGTTTATGTTATGCCTCTTTTTTCTGTGCTTTTTTGTTCGATACACGGATTATAAGCATACAGGGTATTTTCATAATACGACTTTTAGAAAACGGAGGTTTATCATTATGGCATTGCAGATACGTCCTGATTATGTAAACCCGTTGACTTTGCCGGCAGATAAAAAAGAATCTCCCAGGCTGGGGCAGTCCATCGCAGGGCAGAGCGGGCAAACAGACGAGGTGACAGAACTTAGGAACAAGAAACAGCAGCTTCAGACTCAAATGCTTCTTCTTAAAGCGACAGGTACCGACGGTGCCGGCACTACGGAAGAAACCCAAAAAGTAGTTGAAGAGGAACTGGAGAGGGTGGCTGCCGAATTGCGAGACGCCAAAGGGGACGGTATACAAACTGGGAAGCAGACGGAGGAAGCCCGGCCTGATTCTCGGTTTATTGCCGTAAGGCGCAGATGGGATTTGTATGAACCTGAAAGAGAAGACACTGCTTCTTCAAGTATTTATCGGATTGAGAAGGATGGTAAAATTCGCATGTGAACCATTCATCCAATTTGGGTTTAGGCGATATGTCTTTTGGTTTAAGTCAGGCAAAGGAGAATGAGTTATGAAGAAAAAATTGGCAGCGGGCTTGATGGCTTTGGCAATGTTATTTTCCAGTGGCTTTTGTATTGCAAGGGCGGCGGAGCCTCAAGAGAAGGGTTCTGCGGAGTATGGTTTTGTAGAATTGCCGGAGAAAACACAGATATTAGAAACGGAGGCAGAAAATCCGTCAAATGCCAACGTCATGGAAAGATCTTATGACGGTCAGTTTTATGTGGCGAATGATGGAATAAGCAGTTATTCGTCAGAAACGGAGGGCGTGCCGAATACTGATCCGAATAACCCGTATGTGGTGGTGAATAATACGGTCACGCCAGGGACCATTTCGGCTGCCGGTGAAATGAGATGGTATGCTTTTGTGATGAATGAGAGAGGTAAAGCGACCATATACCTGCAGATAGCAGAAGAATTGGATGCGGATCTTTATGTATTTGCATTAAACGACGAAACCTCTCAGTTGGAAATGATTGGTGGAAGTGCTGTTGAGGGAAAAGGTGCGGCAGAGCTTTACAAAGGAGTATTAGACACAGGAATTTACTTTTTTGCGGTTGGCGGATACGAAGGTGTCGGTGATTTCAAGGTTGCATTTTTGCAGAGTACTGTAGATGCAGGGTATGAAGTGAATGATTCCTTTGTAACAGCGGCAGTGGTAGGACTGAACCAGGACATCGTCGGAGTAATTGATTCTCCATGGGATATGGATTTCTACCAGTTTACGATAACTGAAACTACGGTTATACAATATTCTATTGCGTCAACAGATGGTTATCGGTTACTGTTTGGCGGAGATTCCAATGGTAGTACGGAAGTTGGCGTCATAGATGCCGATTCCAAAACCTATAAATTCCGGCCAGGAACGTATTTCTTTGCGGTAGTTTCATCAGGTGGGACATATTCAACCGACAGTACTTATACAGCGAGTTTTAGAAAAATAGCTAAAGCATATCCAGATATTTTGCCGAATACGTGGTGGAATGCAGAAGCAGGTATTATATATGAAGCCAGTGCTGATTATACTGAGAATTATGTGAATGGAAATTCGATTGACATTAGCTATTCTTACCAGAAAGATTATTCAAATAGTGCCGGGATACAAACTTATGACATAGGGATAGACACGAACAAACATCATTATGCTGCATGTGATGGCGTTAATTATGGGCCGATAGGGGCGTATTATTGGACTTCTACCCATCCAATCAAAAATGTTAGCAGCAGACCGGCATTGATTTTGACATTTGTTTCGACCTCAGATGATTTTTACAGAATACATTGCAAAGGGACGGGACCTTATGTTCAGAATACGTTTTGGGAGTCGACGAACAACGTTACTGTTATGATTGATCCGGAAAGTGGAGATCTGATTGATATCGTGGAATATAATTATTTCTATCATTGGAATCCTGGCAGCAATGTGTTACGGTATTCCACACCTTATATAATGAAAAAGGTAAAGTGATAAAAAGATAAAAGTAGTATACCTGTGGGTATCCTGCAGTGGCTGAGTGACTTTTTTTAGAAGGGATACCTACAGGTGTTTTATCATGATTGCCTGTTCTTATTGAAAACCTTTTGTAAAAATAGCAGTCTGCTGAGTGGGCAAAACAGAAAAGGGAGACCGAAAATATATGAAAATTATTATCGGTAATGACTGGAAAACGGTTGAAATGGTAAAGGCGTTCAGGGAATACGATCCTATGAAAGATAAAAATTTGACTGTAACGGAAGAGAAGAAGAGCCTGAGAGATATCTATCCGGATATGCCTGCGGTAAAATTGAAAATTTCTGAGGAAGGGATGGAGAGCCTGAGAGCTCGTGCACAGGAACTTGGGGGACGTTATGAGCCGGAAGATTTTGAACCGGCAATTATTTCTGTCGATTATTCCCATCTGTTTCGCCAGAAACTGAATACCTGGACATATGGAGAAGGCTATACTTTTAAAGATAAAGAGGCAGATTTGGTGCAGGCATATGGAAAACTATATGATGAGATTGTCCGGGGACATGAGAGCGGCCAAAGAGAAATTTATGTGGAAACGCCCGGAGGGGAAGAGAGAGCCCGTAAGATCACCCTATCCGAGGAATTGGCGTGCCTTGATGAAGCATTTAAAGAATATTCAGATCGTTTGAGGGAGGATATCGCAAAGGCACCAGAAATGACAGTACTTAAAGAGAAACAGACCGAGTTCCTATCAAAGGCTTCAGAATCCAAGGGATTTCATATGAGAATGTCGAAGCTTTATTCAAGCATTGCAGAGAAGTCCAAGGAAGAGGAACTGGCGAAAGAAAAAGTAAAACGGGAACAGGAGAACCGTATAAAAGATGAAACGGTTCCGGAAAATATAGCTGAGAAAATGGCATCGGCAGTTCAGGAATTCATAGCGCAGTACATGGGCGGAAGTATAAAATCGGTCGCTGATATACTTGCAAGTATCAAGATGTTTTAAGTCTTCTGATCTATTGTTCGTTTATGGATTTAATTGAGGTAGCCAAATAGGTTCCTAAACCGATTGGAAGGGAGCTGTTGCATTAGTGTGACAGCTCTAATTTTTATGCTGGAAAAACCAAAGGAGAATCCCTGACAAAGAGGGCTTTAACTACAGAGAGGGAAGTAGATATTGTGTATTTCAGAATAGAATAAAGATGATTACGGGCTGTGCTCATGCAAGTGAGTTGCAGCTCGTTTTTTATATCTTTTATATCATATGCCATCATGACTATTTATGGATTAATAACCAGATTAGAGAAATTAATGATTCAATTATCGGTGAATTAGAGATTATTAATTTTTCTATTTCCGCCAGATGTCGCAGTCCTCCGACTCAATCGTTTTGAAATGAAAAAGATTGATCGGAGGAAGGATAAATGAGACATGAACCGAAAAAGGTTTTTATTTTGGAAGATGGAACATACAAAGAATTATCTTATCAAGAGTTTTCTGATCAGTGTGAGTTAGCTGCTCCTTCTTCAAAAAGATACTTTCTTCCCCTGCATGGAATGTTGATGGAAGTCAGTAAAGAGACCTATAAGGATTTTTATGGAGCCAGACGACGTCAGAAATACCTGAGAGAGTGTTCTATAGAAAATGGTGAAATTTCTTATGACTTACTTACAACCGGAGATTTAAAGGGGGAGGATATTCTTGTTGACGAATCGCAGGATGTGGGAGAAGAGGCTGTGAATCGGATCATGCTGGACAAGCTTAGCGAAGCAATTCATTGCCTGTCAGATGATGAACTGGAAGTTATTTATGCATTGTTTTATGAAGACCTGACAGAAAGAGAGTATGCCGACAGAAAAGGCGTTTACCGTAATGCTGTTCACAAGAGAAAAGTTCGGATTTTGACCAAATTAAAAAAAATCATGGGATTTTAAAATTTAGGGTGTGCAATATTCTCATTTTTCGGCATGGAAAGTGAGGGGCTTTTTTCCTCTTGTTCCTTGACAATTTCATAGTACAGCGCATCTTTTACCTTCCCTCTGCTGTCGGCAAAACCGGCAAGCCACAGGAGCGGACATAGCAGAATTTATTTGAAAGATTCTTTCATTTGCTGTGTCCAGGATTCCGACGTTGCAGCGCATCTGTAGCGAAGGCGATGACAGGCAGAGGTCTTAATGATACTTGCGTCCGGTCCGAAGG
>CAJUOF010000263.1 GCA_910587905.1 uncultured Lachnospiraceae bacterium | reverse complement strand
TACACGACAAAACAGAAAAAAATCAAGCCAGGAAACGAATTTGAAAAACACAGATCATGCGTTAGAAAGGTATGAAGAAGTAGTAAATCTGATACTTTATGGGAAATCATATTTGCATTACTTTTCCGAAGATGATTATTTTGAAGATGTAATAACTTTAGAGGGGAATGATTGGACTTTTAAGCAACACCAGAAGATAGATATGATTCCAACGAATGAAGATTTTCAAAATGTAATAAAGCAATATTTAAGTTGGAAACTGTCGATGATAATTAGAGGTGATTCCAAACATGAGGACTGAAAAATTTAAACTTTCAGAAGTTTTTAATTGGCAATCTCAAAAAGAAATTGATCCTTTAAAAATCAATTTGCTTACAGTGGAAGGATGTTACAAATATCCATTTTATGGACAATCCACTGTCAACAACGGTATTATTTCATTTCTCACTTTAAAACCAGACGTGTTAAATAACAAAGCTGGAAACCCGACTATATTGATACATTCTAATAATCAAAATATTGTCTATCTGGAGACACCTTTTTATTTAAAAGATGGACATGGCGCAACGAGTGTTCTTCAATCTGACATGCTTAACGAAAAGAATGCATTATATATGATTGCATGTATAAAAAAGGTAATTACAAAAAAATTTGCTTATAATGATAAAGCGACAAAAATAGCTTTGAAAAACACTTATATTGAACTGCCCGTGAAAAATGATGGAACAATAGATTACGAATACATGGAGAGTTATGTTAATAGTGCAGAAAATAATCTCATGAACCATTTGTTTTCTGACTTAAAAAGGTGTGGTTTGGATAAATGTGACTTGTCACAAAGTGAAAAAGATATTTTTTATAGATTTGAAAGTGGAAACCTAAAATATTCATGCTTTAAAATCACAGATATATTTGAGGTAAAAAACACCAACAGCATTGTGAAAAAGGATATTGTATTGAACAGCGGAGACATTCCCTATGTTACCGCAGGAGAAGGAAATAATTCTATTTTGGGTTATACAACCTTTAAAAATCAGTTAATAGAAGAAGGCAATTCCATTATGATTGGCGGAAAGACTTTGGTAATAACGTATCAGCCAAGAGATTATTATTCTAATGATAGTCATAATTTGGCTTTGTACATAAAAGATTGTAAAGGCCGCACGGAAAAGGCGCAACTTTTTATGGTTGCTGCACTATATAAAAGTTTAAAGTCGCTCTATACATGGGGAGATTCTATTTCGAAAAGGAAAATACAGAATAACGAGGTATTTCTTCCGGTAAATGCAGATGGGGAGATTGATTTTGAAATAATGGAAGCCTATGTAAAAATTCAGGAAAAAATTGCAATAAAAGATGTAATGGAATGGAGGAGCAGAAAAGATGGCTGATATCGTTCTCTTTGACCTGGACGGAACCTTGACCGATCCCTGGGAGGGGATCACCCGCTGTGTCCAGTACGGCATGGAGGCCGTGGGGTATCACGAGCCGGACAGAAGGAAGCTGACGCCCTTCATCGGGCCGCCCCTCATGGACATGTTCATGGGCGAGTACGGCTTTACGAAGGAGCGGGCGGAGCTCGCCGTTGAGAAGTACCGGGAGCGGTTTGGCGAGAAGGGCATGTTTGAAAATGAGATCTACGAGGGGATCGAGGACCTGTTAAAAGCGCTTCGGGATTCCGGAAGGCGGCTGGGGGTGGCCACCTCCAAGCCAGAGGTCTTTGCCGTGCCGATCCTCGAGCATTTTCATATTGACTCCTATTTTGAGCAGATCGTGGGAAGCGAGCTCTCCGGGGAGCGGGTGAGGAAGGGGGACGTGATCAGGGAAGCCCTGCGCCGGTTCGGCGTGAAAGAGGGGAACGGTGCGGGCAGAACGGAGACCGTCTGGATGGTGGGCGACCGGAAGCATGACGTGATCGGGGCCAGGGAGGCGGGAATCCCCTGCGTCGGCGTCCTCTACGGCTACGGCGGCCGTGAGGAGCTCTCTGCCGCCGGGGCGGACCGGCTGGTCTCCACGGTTGCGGAGCTAAAGGAGCTCCTGCTTGCCCTATGAAGCCCTACCGGGATTTCGACGGGGAGATGAAACGGCAGTTCGGGAAGAAGCTGTACCGGTTGTCTCTGAACGGCGGGCTCGGATGCCCCAACAGGGAGGGGGGCTTCGGAGGGGGCGGCTGTATTTTCTGCAGCGAGGGCGGCTCCGGGGACTTTGCGGCGGGAAGGGGGCGTTCCGTCACGGAGCAGCTTGCGGAGGCGAAGGCCCTGGTGGCCGGAAAGCTCCCGAAGCGGACGCCCTATGGCTACGTGGCCTATTTTCAGGCCTACACGGGAACCTACGGGCCGGTATCAAAACTGGAGGCCATGTTTTTGGAGGCCATGGAGGATAGGGAGGTGGAGGCGCTCTCCATCGCCACCAGGCCGGACTGCCTGCCGGAGGAGACGGTCTCTCTCTTGTCCAGGCTAAGCCGCAGGAAACCGGTGTGGATCGAGCTGGGACTGCAGACGGCCATCCCGGAGACGGCGGCCTTCATCCGCCGGGGATACCCGCTTTCCTGCTTCACGGAGACAAGGAGAAGACTCCTTCTGGCCGGCATTCCGGTCATCGCCCACGTGATCCTGGGGCTTCCGGGGGAGGGGAGGGAAGAGGTCTTACAGACCGTCGACTACCTCAATGAACAGAAGGTCGAGGGCATCAAGCTGCAGCTTCTGCACATTTTGGAGGGAACCGATCTGGCGGGGCTTTACCGGGAGGGGAAGGTACGGGCCCTCTCCTTTGAGGAATACGAAGGGCTTTTGTTTGCGGCCCTCATGAGACTCCGGCCGGAGACAGTGGTGCACCGGATCACCGGGGACGGGCCGAAGCGGCTGCTCCTCGCCCCCCTCTGGAGCGGAGACAAGAAGCGGGTGTACAACCGGCTCCACCGGGACATGGAGGAGCAGGGCGTTTATCAGGGAAAACTTATTATATGAGGAGGAAGAAACATGACACCGAGGGAATCATTCAATGAGAAGAGAGGAAGCACCGTGGTCAAAAATCTGCAGGGGAGGGGCTTTGACGCCTGCTACTGCAGGAGCGGGGAGGAAGCCAGGGAGAAGGCCCTGGAATGGATCAAAGAGGGCTCTTCGGTCGCCTGGGGCGGCTCCATGACCATCCGGGACATCGGGCTTACGGAGGCGGTAAATAAGGGTAACTATCAGGCGATCGACCGGGATGCGGCCGAGACTCCGGAAGAAAAACAGAAGGCGGCCATGGATGCGCTTTCGGTGGATTACTTCCTGACCAGCGCCAACGGCGTCAGCGAGGACGGCCAGCTTGTCAACGTGGACGGGAACGGAAACCGGGTGGCGGCCATCGTGTTCGGGCCAAAATACGTGATCGTGGTGGCCGGGATGAACAAGGTGGTGCGGACGGCGGAGGATGCCATGGTGCGGGCCAGGACCGTGGCGGCGCCTCTGAACCAGCAGCGGTTTTTAAAGAACACGCCCTGCACCGTCACCGGCGTCTGCGGCGACTGCAAGTCGCCGGAGTGCATCTGCAACCAGCTCCTTACTACCAGGAACTGCCGGCCCGCCGGGCGGATCAAGGTGATCCTGGTGGGGGAGGAACTTGGATATTAAATCTTTGTATGGTCTGCCGCCTGGGCTTCGTCGGCGTCCAGCCGCCCTCCGAAGAGCAGGGTGAGCAGGAAGGAGGCGGCGAAGGCGATGACGGCGGCGATCATGGCCTTTGCGAAATTGCCCGGCTCGTCAGCGCTTGCGAACATCAGGCAGGAGGGGATGGCCGGAAAGGCGTACACGTAGCAGTGGATGCCGACGATGCCCTGATAGAGCCCGGCGGCGG
>CAJUOF010000262.1 GCA_910587905.1 uncultured Lachnospiraceae bacterium | reverse complement strand
CTTCCTTCTTCCAGACGGAGGCGGACGATCTTTTTTTTAAATTCAGGAGTATAATTCTGTGGCATAATATGTACCTCTTTTCTTTGCAGAATGATTATATCTTATTAGCCACTGCTGTTACAACTTTACTTTATCACAACATTCTCCCTTATATGCAGGGAGAGCGCTGTCCCATCTGGGATTCCCACGCGAAGGGCGTTTTCTTCGGACTCTCCCTGCAGAGCAAGCGGAGCGATTTTAACCGTGCAATCATGGAGGGCTGCGGATACGGCCTCAGACAGCTATGCGAGATAGCCGAATCGACCTCCGGCCAGACCTTAAAGCAGTTAATCTCTGTCGGCGGTGGTTCCAAAAGTGAATTGTGGGTCCAAATCAAGGCGGACATTCTCGGAAAGGAGATTCAGATTTTAGAGGACAATGACTGCGCTTCCATCGGAGCCGCCCTGCTGGCCGGAGTCGGCGCAGCTATCTACAAGGACCCCAGAGAAGCCGCTGCCCTCCATGAAAAAAAAGTGTTCCGGCACATTCAAAACCGAAACACCTTTTTAACAGTCTATGAAAAACAATATCGGACCTACATTCGCCTGTATCCACAGCTCAAAGAGCTATATGCTTTTCAGACCTCTTAAGCGCATATTAACTTGAGTAGGGGAGAGCCCTTTTCCCCTACTCGCGCATCGCCGATGCGCTGCCTCAGTGATATTCATCTCCTGATATCCTTTACCCTTAATCAATCTCCAAATTTAATTTTTGTCTCAGTAAAAATCAAACATTATTTTTTAGAAGGTTACTTCCCCTTCCAGTCAACTCGCTTCGCATCGTAAGCATTTTTCAATTGTCTCCCCACATAGATATCCTTCTTCTCCGAATACTTGAGAATAAGGGAATACAGCACGGAAATTGTGCTGAGCTCGCACATCCTGGCAGCGATGGTGTCACAGAAATCGTCCCCACTGAAGGTGTTCGTCCGAAGCTCAATATCCAGATATTTGGAAATCGGCGCATTGGGGGAACCGATAATCCCGATCGTCGTGATATTTTTCTGCTTCGCCTGTTTCAGGTTGTCAATGGTATTTTTAGAACGGCCGCTGTTGGAAAAAGCGAGGATCACATCCCCGGGCTGCATCCGGTCAATGGCGATAATCTGGAAAAAAATGTCTGTCACATACTCGCAGTTCACCCCCAACTGCATCAACACATCATAGGCAGAACTTGCTGAACATCCGGATCCGCCATCACCGACCATCATCACCTTTGGGGCTGCACATAAAAGCTCTACCGCCCGCTCCAAAAGCGCATCGTCTAATGTCTCAAACAACACATCGATCACACTCTTATTGAACATCAACACCTTCTGTTTGACCATGGCTGGCGAATCTTCTTTGTCAAGCTCCAGCACGCCGCTGCTCTGGTCCAGCCAGCTTCTCGACAAGCTCATCTTCAGTTCAGAAAAACCATTGAAACCGATTCTTCTACAGAAACGCACAACTGTCGCCGGACTGGTTCCGGTTGCTTTCGCCAGACTTGCACAGGAACTGACAGCTACCATCTGATAATTATTGATAATATAATCGGCAATGGAATGTTCGGCATTTGGAAGCTGTTCATACACTGCACGGATACGATTGATACAAAGAATGGAATTATCGTTTTTCATCAAATACTCCTCCACCTGTTCCGTTTTTCATTTCCTGTACTTCCTATCATATCAAATGTTTTTTCTATTTACCACATCTCTGTTCTATATTTTCCTTGTCATTTTCTCCTTTTTATTCTAAAATGGAGATATCGAACAAGAAGAAAAAACGGAGTGGGGAGGGATACGTTATGAAGGTTGTGGCGCTGATCACAGAATATAATCCATTCCACAATGGACATTCCTATCATATCCAGAAAGCCAGAGAACTGACCGGGGCCGATTACTGCATCGTCGTCATGAGCGGCCACTACGTCCAGAGGGGAGAGCCTGCCTGTATGGATAAATATTTGCGGACAGATATCGCTCTCCGTTCCGGAGCCGACCTGGTTTTGGAGCTGCCCGTTCCCTTTGCCACAGGAAGTGCAGAATTTTTTGCCTCCGGAGCTGTCTCGATCCTGGACAAGCTTGGCGTGGTGGATGCCCTGTGTTTCGGAAGTGAAAGCGGAAAGCTGCCGCTTATTTCTTCTGTGGCTTCCATATTCTCCAATGAGCCGGAAGCCTTTTCTCTGGCGCTAAAACAGTTTCTTGCAAGTGGTTCCAGCTATCCGGCCGCCAGGGGCCAGGCCCTCATCAGCTATCTGGAAAATCATCCTCTTCCCGGAAACCTCTCTGCCTCCATGGAAGAAATCCTGTCTCTGATCTCGGCTCCCAACAACATTTTAGGGATTGAATACGTCAAGGCTCTATCCAGACGGCATTCTTCCATCCGGCCTGTGACGCTCCTTCGGACCAGCAGCTATCTGTCAAAGACTCTGTCGGCGCCCCACTGCTCTTCCTCCGCCATCCGTCACGTATTTCAGACGAGGAATTCCGATTCCCAGCCTACCACCCAAGCCATGAAGACGGTGCGTTCCTGTGTTCCGAGGGAGGCCTATACGGTTATGTCTGAAAACTTCAACTACAGACTTCCTATTTTCGTGGACGATTTTTCTTCTATGCTGCTCTACAAGCTTTTATCTGCGAGGAACAGTGACTTGACGGATTATCTGGATGTTTCCTCTGACCTGGAAAGCCGAATCAAGGGACATCTCACGGGAGCCTCCACCTTCTCCGCCTTCATTGATGCAGTCAAATGCCGTCAGTACACCAGAACCAGGGTCAGCCGGGCATTGTTACATATTCTTCTGGATATCAAGGTCGAGGATTTCGTCCGCTACAAAGAAAACGGTTTTGTCCCCTATGCCAGAGCTCTCGGTTTCCGAAAGTCCGCCGCACCTCTCTTAAAAAGCATCAAACAAAACAGCGAGCTTCCACTGATCACCAGGATGGCCGACGCTGAGAGAAAACTCTCCCCCATGGGCGCAGATATGCTCGGACAGGAAATTTTTGCCGCCGGACTGTATCAATCCGTGGTGTTCCATAAATACGGCTGCCGGATGAAAAATGAATATCGCTATGGAGTCATTACTCTGGAAGAATGAAACACTTGGAAATGTGCGCCGCCAGGTGCACAAGGGGAAAGGAACCGGACAGCTTACACCGCCGTCCGGTTCCTTTCATCACTCTTGTTCTCTCTTATCGCTGTCTTTATTTCTTCCTTGTGAGGCAAAGGTCACAGCAGTCATCGCCGTCCGCAATCTTTTTCGGCAGGGCGAATTCACAATTCATCTCCTGTGCAAACTGTCTGTCGCCTTCCATGGCGATATCACAGAACAGGGCACAATCCTCATCGGAGAATCCAAGCTTTCTCCAGGCACTCAAGAGCGGACAGTAATGCATTTCCACATGCATCACATCCTCTGAAATCTCGACCGCTTTGTTCTCAAAGCCGACCGGCTCTGCCATAAAGAGATCGCCGAATTCCTTAAGGCTCATCTTGTCGTTCATTTTGTCTCTAAAATTCTCGTCGATCTGGAAGCATCCGCAACGCCTGATCGCAGCGCGTCCCACCTTCTCCATATCTCCGCCTGCTTTTCTCACTTCATCCAAGAGCAGCGCCATCCAGTATGCACGGTGCTCAATACAGGCACGCTTCATCTCCACTACGGGATCCCCAGTATGTACCGGTTTGTTTTCATTGTACTTTGCCATAATCGTATCTTCTCCTTCTCCTTAATTTGTCTCACAGAAGAAAAATCTCCTGCATGTTTCTCGCATCTTCTATTCTACATCATTTTCAAGAAAAAATATAGATACAAATGTAGATGTCCTCTTTTTTCTTTTTGTATCTGTCAGTTCTTAAAACTGTGAATCGGCGCCGGGATCCGTCCTCCCCGGTTCACAAAATCCGCGCAGGAAAATGCGTTCACCGGCATCACCGGGGCATGTCCCAAAAGTCCTCCGAATTCGACCACGTCCCCGGCCTTCTTCCCCTCTGCCGGGATCAGGCGGACTGCCGTGGTTTTTTGATTCACCATGCCGATGGCCGCCTCGTCGGCAATGATTCCGGAGATGGTCTCCGCTGTGGTATCGCCCGGAACGGCGATCATGTCAAGCCCCACAGAACAGACACAGGTCATGGCCTCCAGTTTTTCCAGGGTCAGGGCTTTCCTGTTCACCGCATCGATCATCCCCTGGTCCTCACTGACCGGTATGAAGGCTCCGGAAAGGCCGCCCACATAGGAGGATGCCATGACGCCGCCTTTTTTCACCTGGTCATTCAAAAGGGCAAGAGCCGCTGTAGTGCCGGGGGCCCCTACACTCTCCAAACCCATTTCCTCCAAAATCTCCGCCACACTGTCTCCCACCGCCGGCGTAGGTGCCAGGGAAAGATCCACAATTCCAAAGGGCACTCCCAGCCGCTCAGAAGCCTCCTTCGCCACCAACTGTCCCACCCGAGTCACCTTGAACGCCGTCTTCTTGATGGTCTCACAGAGGATCTCAAAATTCTCCCCCCGGATCTTTTCCAGGGCTGTCTTCACCACGCCCGGACCGCTGACTCCCACATTGATCACAGCATCCGCCTCTGTCACCCCGTGGAAAGCCCCTGCCATAAAGGGATTGTCGTCCGGTGCATTGCAGAACACCACCAGCTTGGCGCAGCCAAGGCTGTCCTGATCCTTCGTGGCCTTCGCCGTCTCTTTGATAACCTCTCCCATCAATTTCACCGCGTCCATATTGATCCCTGTCTTTGTGGAACCCACGTTGACGGAGCTGCAAACCCGATCTGTGACAGAAAGTGCTTCCGGAATGGAGCGAATCAAGAGCTCATCAGCCGTCGTCATTCCTTTTCCGACCAGGGCAGAATACCCGCCGATGAAATTGACCTTCACTTCCTTCGCTGCCCGGTCCAGAGTTTTCGCCAGCGATACAAAATCTGCGGTTGTTTTACAGGCGGCACTCCCCACCAAAGCCATCGGCGTCACAGAGATTCGTTTGTTGACGATGGGAATTCCGTATTTCACCTCAATCTCCCGTCCCACCTTCACCAGTTCCCTGGCTCTTGAGACAATTTTCTCATAAACGTTTTCGTTTACCCGTTCCAGATCGGAATCAATACAGTCGAGGAGGCTGATCCCCATCGTGATGGTGCGGACGTCCAGCCGCTCCTGCTCGATCATCTTGTTGGTCTCGTCTACTTCAAATCTGTTTATCATGGCCATCCCTCTTAAATTCTGTGCATTTTGTTGAAAATGTCTTCATGCTGGCAGCGGATCTTCACGCCGATCTCCTCACCGATCTGATCCAACTCCTCCACCATGTCTCCGAAGGGTTTTGCCGACTCATTGGCATCCACGATCATCATCATATTGAAATATCCCTGAAGAATGGTCTGGGAAATATCCTCGATGTTAATGCGATTGTTGGCCAGGTAGGTGCACACCTTCGCAATGATTCCTACCGTATCCTTTCCTACCACGGTGATGATTGTCTTTTTCATAATTGCTCTCCTCATTTCTATGTATAATCACTGCTCTCTATCACAAATCCGGTCTCCCGGAAAGAAGCTCCTGCTCTCAAAATGACGCTCAAATATAGATGGTCTCCGACATCTGGCTTCTGTCCGCCACGGCAATGTCGAAATCTTTTCCCTCATAGGCATTCTCCCCCTCGGTGATCTCCAGGCGCACCGTCTCATAGGCCAAATCTGCAAAATTGTTTTCCTTCGACAGATGCCCCAGGAGCGCCTTTTGAAATCCGTCGTGGAGAATCTCCCCCAAAAGCCTTCCGGCGGAGTCGTTGGACAAGTGTCCGCTGTTCCCCATGATCCTCCGCTTGAGGTAATAAGGATAAGGTCCCGTCTCCAGCATGCGGATGTCATGGTTCGCCTCCAGAAGAACTGCATCCAGCCCCAGGAGATGGTTGATGGTATACTGGCTGTAATTCCCAAGGTCCGTGACCACCGCCACCGAAGAACCGCCCGCATCCACCCGGAAAGCGCAGGGATTGGCCGCATCGTGGCAGATGGAAAAGGGCATCACCCTCATGTCCCCAATGTGAAATGCCTCGTCGGGAACCACTTCCCGGTGAAGCCCTTCCGGAAGTTCTCCGACGCTTCTTGACGAAAGAATCCCGGCATAAGTCTCCCTTGTCGTATAAATGGGGATCTCGTGCTTCTTGGAAAACACCCGGAGCCCCCCGATATGGTCGGAATGCTCGTGGGTCACCAGAATCCCAGAAAGCTCGCTTCCCTTGACCCCAAGGCCCGCAAGTCCCGCCTCAATCCGTTTGGTCGAGATCCCCGCATCGACCAGGATGTGGGTCGTGTCCGTACCTATGTAAATGCAGTTTCCGCTGCTTCCGCTGGCAATGCTCACAAGCCGCATGTCCTTTTTCCTCGTCTTTCTGCCGAATCTTTCCGCCTGTGCGGTTTCGTATGTCACCTCACGGACTCCCTGTGGTAATCCGTCACATCGCTGCCAAGTTCTTCATAGAGCCCCTTCACATCGATCTCACCCTTTCGGACTGCCAGAAGCTCCCGGTCCGTCACCCCGATGAACTCCACAAACTCTACCCTTCCGTTTGGTGTCTCCATGACGCCGAATTCCCGGTCCGGGACGGTGATAAAACCGGTAATGTTGGATTTCTGATTCACGTCGATCCCGTCCTTCTGCCCGCTGTAGAGATACTCATAGGGCAGAAACAGTTCTCCCTTCGTGAAGGTGAGCTTCGCAATGGATTGTAAAATCCCGCAGATCCCCTTAAGCTCCGCCTCTTCGTCCTCATAAGCATCCTTTTTTAGTTTAAAGGTAAATTCCATCCCATAGCCGCTAAAGTTTGGATCCTCGCATTCCTTTTCATAGAGCTCCGTTAGTCCATACGTCACAAAGTGCCAGTATGTTCCCCCGTCATAGACACTGACTCCGTCCAGAGGACCGTCCCCTCCAAGCCTCCACTTAATCAGCGAAGCAAAGTGATGCTTAGGTTCCTTCTGGTCCGGAAAAACCCCCGCACACGCCCTGTCGATCGCATCCCAGCCAAGGGAGAGCGGTTCTTTCTCTCTCTCATTTTCTATATTCTTCTCTCTTTTCTGTCGTCGGAGAAATCCCATATTTTATCACCTTGAATCACAAAAAATAAGTGCGCCAATCTGTTCCCTCACTGACCTTATATTACCGTCTTATCAATTTATAAAACAGAGTCTTTATAGATAATTTCTATCATTTCCGATGGTGTGACAATAAAATCTCGTTTTGGGAAATGGCGGATATTCCCTGTAATCAAGTATGCGTTGTCATTTCTCTTTTCCGTCACAATTTCATAAAAACAAGGTCATCCATATCCACGAGAATTTCTCCTGTAAGACTTGGATTGACCGCTAAACCAAATTGACGGATCATCAGTAAAATTTTTTGGATCCGTTATTCGCTAAATGAAAATTTTTCCCTATGAAGAACTTCATTATACTCACTTAAAATCTCCTGATTATAAAGCGGAATAATATCACCTGAAGATATAGCATCTACCACCCTGGCAGTAGCAGTATTTGTTTGTTTCGTTAATAAAGAAGATATCAATACATTTGTATCAAATACCGCATAATACCTCATCTTCCTGCTTTCCTTTCCGCTCTTGCTGCATTGATTTCCGCATTGATTTCATCCAGCGTCATTTCAGGAAGAACTGCCGCTTCCGCCCGCATACCATCAATTACACCTTTTGCTTCTTCTCTGGTCATTCTTGTTTCAGGGAGTACCGCTGGAAATGGAAGTCCCCTTACCATGCGGGTACGCTCCATAAACATACGAAACGCCGTGTTCAAGTCCATGCCCATCGCTTCGTAAATTGCAACACAGTCTTCTCTTAATGTTTTATCTGATCGAAATTGATTCAAAACCTGTTCTGCCATATTAATCCCCCTTTATAACTACATTCCAATTATAATATAAACTATTTTGTATGCATAGTATATTTGATTCATAGCAAAAAGTCAATGTGTTTTGAACCATGTTTTTCTTTTGAAAATCATCTCCTCAAATATATTCAAATCTTGATTTTTTTATCAATACGTCAATCTGTTCCCTCACCGATTCTATATCGCCGTCATTATCAATAACGGCAGAAGCCCGATTTCTGAACCAGGCATCTCCCATCTGATTTTCCATCACATGAAAACATCGTTCCCTCGTATAGCCCCGACTTTCCATCAGACGGCGGATTCTTGTCTTTTCAGAGGCATATACATACCAAATTTCCCCGCAAATATCCTCATAGCCTGCTTCCAAAAGGATCGCCGATTCAATGATAGCAAGATGTTCTTTTTCATCTGCGCCTTTTTCTTCTTCCTCTGTCCATTTATGCAGCCTGCACTCGATTTCCCGCCGCACTGCCGGATGAATGATCCCATTTAGACGCCCTAAAGCCTCTTTGTCTCCGAATACCATCTCGGCAAGTTTTCCCCGATTCATGCGTCCGTCCGCCCCGACGACGGCCTTTCCAAAGGCCCCTGTCACCGGAGCAAAGCAGGCGCCCTCCGGCTCCATAAGCTCCCTGCCAATCTCGTCGGCGGGAAGAAGTCTGGCTCCATAATCCTTTTTCAAAATTTCGAGAATCATGCTTTTTCCAGCGCCGACCCCGCCTGTGACTCCGATCACTCTCATTGTATACTCCCCTGAAAGCCAGCTCCTCTATCCGCGCACCGGAAGCGCTCTGCCGGACGCCGTCCGTCACTTGGTCTCAAACCAGCTCTTCCCCACGTTCATATCGATCTCCAAGGGCACCGAAAGCTTCGCCGCCCCGTCCATCTCCTCGAGAAGGATGGCTTTCACCTGCTCGATCTCGGAGAGGGCCGTCTCCACCAAAAGCTCGTCGTGGATCTGCAGGATCAGCCTGGAACTAAGCCCTTCCTTTTTCAGACGCCGGTCAACCCCCACCATGGCGATCTTCATGATGTCGGCCGCCGTCCCCTGGATGGGGCTGTTCATGGCCACCCGCTCCCCGAAATTCCTCTGCATAAAATTCGACGAAGAAAGCTCCGGCACCGGACGCCTGCGCCCGTAGAGGGTGGACACGTATCCCTGCTCCTTCGCCTGGGCCACCAGCCCGTCCAAAAACGCCTTGACTCCGGGATACGTCTCAAAATACTGACCGATGTAATCCAGGGCCTCCTTCCGGCTGATGCTTAAGCCCTCGCTGAGGCCGAAGGCGCTGATGCCGTAGACAATCCCGAAATTCACCGCCTTGGCGTTTCGTCTCTGTAAGTCCGTGACTTCCTCAAAAGGCGTGTGGAACACCTGTGAGGCCGTGATCCGGTGGATGTCCTGAGCCTGGTGGTAAGCCTCGATCAGCCGCTCGTCCCCCGACATGTGGGCCAGAACCCGAAGCTCGATCTGGGAATAATCCGCATCCACGAACACAAAGCCCTCCTTCGGCACGAACACCTTCCGGATTTCCCGACCCAGGGCCATGCGGACCGGAATGTTCTGAAGATTCGGTTCCGCACTGCTGATCCGCCCCGTCGCCGTGATGGTCTGGTTGAACTTCCCGTGGATCCGCCCGTCGGGGGAGATAAAGGCCGCAAGCCCGTCCGCATAGGTGGACTTTAACTTGGCAAGCTGCCGGTATTCCAATATTTTCGCCACGAACGGGTGCTCCGGCGCCAGCTTATCCAGGACATCCGCCGACGTGGAATACCCGGTCTTCGTCTTCTTTCCGTAGGGAAGCTTAAGCTTCTCAAACAAAATCACCCCAAGCTGTTTCGGCGAATTGATGTTGAATTCCTCCCCGCACAGCCCGTAGATCTCCTGCTCCAGCCGGTCGATCTGCACCTTCAGGGTATCTCCGTAAACAGAGAGTGCCTCCCGCTCCACCCGGATCCCCTCCCGCTCCATATGATACAGACTGTAAATCAGGGGCACCTCGATATTCAGATAAAGCTCCCTCATCCCCGTCTCGTCCAGCTTCCCCCCAAGGATCGGACCGGCGGCAAATACCGTATAGGCCATATAGCAAAAACAGGTGAGAGCCGCCTCCGGATTCTCCGACAGGGCGGTCCCATAGGAGCTCTTCCCAAGAAGGTCGCTCCGGGAGGGCACCGTCATCTCCAGATATTCCCCGGCCAGCCCGTCGTAGGTATAATTGCTTTTCAGTGGATTTAACAGATAGGCGGCCACTCCCGCATCATAAAGTCCCTCCGTCTCCGGAAGCTCCAGAAAAGGAAGCATCTCCTTCAAATCCAGCACCCAGACTTCTTTCTTCCTACTGCAAAGTCCGGCCACCTTCCCCGCCAGGTACGCTCCCGTCAAAAGGCCCGCCGCCTCGATAAAATAAATGTCCTCCTCCCCATAGGCCAGCGAAAGTCCAAAGACCTCCCCCTTCTCCACAATCATCTGCATTCCGATGCGCTCTTCTTTCTCCGCCTCCGCAAACACCCGCTCGGCGCCGGAAAAATCATCCACCAGAAGAAACTGCCCTTCCACCGCATGCTTCGTCTGGGTTCCCGCCTCAAATCGCTTAAGCAGGCTCTTAAGCTCCAGACGCTTCATGATTTCATAGGCTGCCGGCGTAAACAGCTCTCCCACCCTCGCCGCTTCCAGGGAAAACTCCACCGGGCAGTCCCGGTCGATGGTGGCCAGAACCTTCGAGAGCTCAGCCTGCTCCCTTCCCCCCTCCGCCGCCAGGGCCTTCCTCGCCCGCTCCGGCTTAATGGCCTCCAGATGTTCATAGACCGCCTCCAGGCTGTGATACTCCCGAATCAGCGCATAGGCCGTCTTCTCCCCGATGCCCGCCACGCCGGGAATGTTATCCGAGGAGTCCCCCATCAGCGCTTTCACATCGATAAACTCCTTTGGCGTCACCCCAAGCCTCTCCACCACGTCCCGGTCCAGATAATCCTCCACCGTGGTGGTTCCGCCCTTTGTCCTGGGAATCCGCACCTTCGTCCGTTCGCCGGCAAGCTGTAAGAGATCCCGGTCCCCGGAGACAAGGACCACCGAGAGCCCAGATCGGAAGAG
>CAJUOF010000261.1 GCA_910587905.1 uncultured Lachnospiraceae bacterium | reverse complement strand
GGGCTTTATCACCATCGCCTTTTTTTCCTCCAATATGACCCTGCGGTATCTGGTCCGCGACCGGGCCGACCAGCTTTATAACGAGGCAAACATGATCGCGGCCACTTGCAGAGGACAATATTCCGGTTCCGATATCCGGATCGATTCCCTGGCGCCACAGCTTTCCTCCATCGCCTCTTATTTTGATGCGGATATCTGGATCGTGGAACAGCAGGGAAAAATTGTCTTTCGCAGTGACGGAAAGGCGGCCGATCTGCTGATCGAGGACTTTGATCCCTCCGAACAGGGCCGCGGCGGTTATGTCATCGGGCATTATTATGACCTGTTTGAGGACTCTGTTCTCACCGTCATGGCCCCCGTCTCCGCCAATTTCAGCACCTACGGGTATGTGGTCGTCCATCAGTCCCTTTCCGGGATCTATGAGGTTCGGGATAAAATCCTGAATATCATTTATATGACCTTCCTGATTATCCTGGCGCTCTCCTTAATCATTCTCTGGATCATCCGAATCTGCATTTTACAGCCCATCAAGCAGATCACGGTCGCCGCCAGCGAATACGCCACAGGAAACCTAACTTATGAGCTAAAACTTCATTCTGAGGACGAGATCGGCTACCTGGCAAACACGCTAAAATTTATGGCCCACGAGCTGAGCAATAAGGAGGCGGATCAGCGGAAATTCATCTCCAATGTCTCCCACGATTTCCGTTCTCCCCTCACCTCCATCAAAGGATATCTGGAGGCCATCATTGACGGCACGATCCCGCCGGAAATGCATGAAAAATATATGAAGCTGGTCATCTCTGAGACGGAGCGGCTGACCAAATTGACCTCCAGTACCCTGGCCCTGCAGACTCTGGACGCCAAGGGTAATCTTTTGGATATCACCTCCTTCGATATCAATCAGATTATCCGCAATACGGTAGCTGCCTTTGAGGGAAGCTGCCGTCCCAAACACCTGACGTTTGACCTGATTTTTGCGGAGCGCAGCTTTCTCGTCCAGGCAGACATGGGAAAGATCCAACAAGTCCTCTACAACCTGGCCGACAATGCCATCAAATTTTCCAAGCCGGATTCCACGATCTGGATTGAAACCTATGAGCGGCGGGAAAAAATTTTTGTCTCGGTTAAAGACAGTGGCGTTGGGATCCCCAAGGACAGCCAGAAAAAGATCTGGAACCGCTTTTACAAATCTGACGCTTCCAGAGGTAAGGACAAAAGCGGCACCGGCCTGGGCCTCTCCATCACCAAGGAAATCATCGCCGCCCACAACGAAAACATCGACGTGATCAGTACCGAGGGCATCGGCACGGAATTTATCTTTACCTTGCCGAAGGCAGGCCCAAACCGGCCGTGATTACAGGCGGCAAACGCCCTTTGCCATTCCCTGCAACAATTGAAATCAACGAGATTGGGAGGAAACATTCATGGAAGAGCTCTATGTGTTCGGCACAGGAAATGCCCAGGCCACCCGCTGTTACAATACCTGCTTCGCCCTCCGGGACGGAGAGGAATATTTCTTGGTGGATGCGGGAGGCGGCAATGGGATCCTGACGATCTTGGAGGACATGGAAGTGTCCCTGACCAAAATTCACCACATTTTTGTCACCCACGAACACAACGACCACATTCTCGGCATGGTCTGGATGATCCGGATGATCGCCACCGCTATTTTAAAGGATCATTACCAGGGAAATCTACAGATCTACTGTCATGAGGGTTTGGTGGACACCATCAAAACCTTATGCACTCTGACCATACAGAAAAAATTCTGTACACTTTTTGACGAGAGAATTCTTCTGATTCCCATCGCGGACGGAGAAACCAGACGGATTCTTGACTATGATGTGACCTTTTTTGATATCCTGTCCACAAAGGCAAAGCAGTTCGGCTTCACCACCGTCTTGAAAAACGGAAAAAAACTGACCTGTGCCGGGGATGAACCCTACAATCCCGGCTGTGAGCGCTACGTGGCCGGAAGTGATTGGCTTCTCCACGAAGCCTTCTGTCTTTACGGCGACCGGGAACGATTTAAGCCCTACGAAAAGCATCACAGCACCGTAAAGGACGCCTGCGAGCTGGCCGAGAGTCTCCACATCCCGAATTTAGTTCTGTGGCACACCGAGGACAAGGACATCAAGCACCGGAAGGAACGCTACAGCGCGGAGGGCAAACGCTATTATTTCGGCCGGCTTTATGTTCCAAACGACAGGGAGCGGCTGGCTTTATAGGCCACTCCATTCCCACTTTTGATCTATTAAAGATAGAACTTATTTTTGATTGGAGGTTTCCATGTCAGGTTCCACATACGGAAAACTATTTACCTTCACCACCTGGGGTGAATCCCACGGAAAAGCGCTGGGGGTCGTCGTGGACGGCTGCCCCGCCGGAATTCCCCTCTGCGAAGAGGATATCCAGACCTTCTTAGACCGAAGAAAGCCCGGCCAGAACCGCTACACCACCAAACGGGCCGAGGACGACACGGTAGAAATTCTCTCCGGTATCTTTGACGGTCTCACCACGGGAACTCCCATTTCCATGGTGGTTTTCAACAAAGATCAACGCTCCAGGGATTACTCGGAGATTGCTTCCTACTACCGGCCTGGGCACGCGGATTATGGCTTTGACGTAAAATACGGTTTCCGCGACTATCGGGGAGGCGGGCGCTCCTCCGGCAGGGAAACCATCGGAAGAGTGGCGGCAGGGGCCATTGCCATAAAAATCCTTACGGCCCTCGGCGTCGAAGTGCATGCCTACGCGGAGGAGATCGGCGGCATCCGCTGTAAAACAGTGGATCTCTCCCTCTGCAGCGAAAATCCTTTTTACATGCCGGATCGGCAGGCCGCCGAAAAGGTCCGGAACTTAGCCGAAGAACAGATGGCGGCGCAGGATTCCATCGGCGGTATCATCGCCTGTCAGATCAAACATATGCCCGCCGGCATCGGCGAACCAGTCTTCGAAAAGCTGGATGCCAACCTTTCCAAAGCGCTGTTCTCCATCGGCGCTGTC
>CAJUOF010000260.1 GCA_910587905.1 uncultured Lachnospiraceae bacterium | reverse complement strand
GAGGGATGCCCCATGGTTACTCTGCAGGACGAACATGCCGGGTATCTGGCGGCGAAGCATCTGATCGACTGTGGTCACAGAAAACTGGGCGGGCTGTTTAAATCCGACGACGGGCAGGGCATCCGGCGCTATCAGGGCTTTATGAGGGGGCTCTGGGAGGCCGGGATCTATGACCGGGAGAGGAGTATGGTGTGGTTTGACACGGAGGACGCCGCTGATTTTTCCCGGATGGAGAGAACGCTTGTGGAACGCCTCGGAGGATGCAGCGGCATTCTCTGTTACAATGACGGCGCGGCTCTTGAGGTGATGGAGCTGTTCAAAAAAAACGGAATTTTGGTTCCGAAGGATGTTTCCATCGTGAGTGTGGACGATACGGAATTGGCCCTCCGCGGAACAGTGGGACTGACCTCCATCCAGCATCCCAAGGGGCGCCTTGGCGAGAAAGCGGCACAAGTGTTGCTTTCCACCATTAAAGGCGGTCTTCCGGGGGAGGATTATGAGTTTGAAGCTCGTTTGATGGAGCGGGATTCCGTAAGGAAACTTTTCACCGAATGTATCAAGTGAAGAAATGATCGTTTATTTTTAGGAGGATTAAGAAGATGAAGAAGTATCAATTCTGGTTTGCAACCGGTTCGCAGGATCTTTATGGTGACGAGTGCCTGGCCCATGTGGCGGAGCATTCCAAAATCATTGTGGAGCGTCTGAACGCGACGGGGCTGCTTCCCTATGAGGTGGTGTGGAAGCCCACGCTCATCACCAACGAGCTGATTCGGAAGACCTTCAACGAGGCCAATGCGGATGAAGCCTGCGCCGGCGTGATTACCTGGATGCACACCTTTTCTCCGGCCAAGTCCTGGATTTTGGGGCTGCAGGAGTACAGAAAGCCGCTCCTGCACCTGCACACCCAGTTCAATGAAGAGATCCCTTACGACACCATCGACATGGATTTCATGAATGAGAACCAGTCCGCCCACGGCGACCGGGAGTACGGTCATATCGTGACCCGCATGGGGATCGAGCGGAAGGTGATCGTGGGCCACTGGGCCGACGAGAGGGTGGTAAGGAGGATCGCTTCCTGGATGCGGACGGCCATCGGCATCATGGAGAGCAGCCACATCCGGGTGGTCCGGGTGGCGGACAACATGCGGAACGTGGCCGTGACCGAGGGGGACAAGGTGGAGGCCCAGATCAAGTTCGGCTGGGAGGTTGACGCCTATCCGGTGAACGAGATCGCCGATTACGTGAAGGACGTGTCCAAGGGAGACGTTGACGCGCTGGTGGAAGAATATTATGATACCTATGAGATTCTGCTGGAGGGCAGGGATCCGGAGGAGTTCAGGAGACACGTGGCCGTGCAGGCGGGGATTGAGATCGGCTTTGAGCGGTTCCTGAAGGAAAAGGATTATCACGCCATTGTGACCCATTTCGGCGACCTGGGGGCCTTGCAGCAGCTTCCGGGGCTGGCCATCCAGAGGCTCATGGAGAAGGGCTACGGCTTCGGTGCGGAGGGCGACTGGAAGACGGCGGCCATGGTGCGCCTCATGAAGCTGATGACGGCGGGCATGAAGGATGCGAAAGGAACCTCCTTTATGGAGGACTACACCTACAATCTGGTTCCCGGCAAGGAGGGGATTTTGCAGGCCCATATGCTGGAGGTGTGCCCGACCATTGCGGAGGGGAAGATCGGCATCAAGGTCAAACCCTTAAGCATGGGCGACAGGGAGGATCCGGCCCGTCTGGTGTTTACCTCCAAGACCGGCCCGG
>CAJUOF010000259.1 GCA_910587905.1 uncultured Lachnospiraceae bacterium | reverse complement strand
TCAGCAACAACGACGACATGGCCCTGGGGGCCATCGACGCCGTGGAAAACTGGCATGTGAAATTTTCCAATATTGTGGGGATCGACGGTACGCCGGAGGGGCTTGCCGCCGTGGAGGCGGGAAAGATGATCGGGACCATCGTGGCCGGGCAGGAGGAGTACGCCAGGGTCATCCTGGACCTGGCGGAACGGATGGCGAGGAGAGAAGCGCTGGACGGCCTTGCCATCCGGGAGGATAAATCCATCCGGGTTCCCATGTACAGCATCAACAGTGACGGGGAGATCCGGCGGCTGGAAGAGGAAGGAAACGAAAGAAATTAGAGGAATTGCATAAAAATCGAATAAATTCTAAGATGGACAGTAGAATTTTGTATAGAAATTCTGCTGTCATTTTTATATGATGTAAGCGTAAGAAACAAAAATACATATCACAGGAGGAGAAACATGAGAAAAGTATTAGCAGCATTACTTGCATCTGCGATGGTCTTCTCTCTGGCTGCCTGCGGCGGCGGAGACAAGAAGGAGACTGAGGCGGCCACCGAAGCGCCGGCCACCGAGGCGGCGACGGAAGCGGCAGGGGATACCGAGGCGGCGACGGAAGCAGCCACCGAGGCGGCAGGGGATACCCAGGCGGCTCCGGCTGCAAACGGCGAAGGCTTAAAGATCGGCGTCTGCATCTACAAGTTTGACGACAACTTCATGACTCTGTACCGTCAGGAACTCCAGAAATATCTGGAAGAGACTTACGGCGCAGAAGTGACGATCGTGGACGGCAAGGGCGATCAGGCCGAGCAGACCAACCAGATCGACAACTTCATCTCCCAGGGCGTGGACGTTCTGATCCTGAACCTGGTACAGGCTTCCGCTACGGAGACCGTGGCAAAGACCTGTGCGGATGCCGGAATTCCTGCAGTGTTCATCAACCGTGAGCCCGATGCAGCCGAGCTTGAGAGATGGGAGAGCGAAGGCGTGGCAGCTACTTATGTCGGTGCCGACGCAAGACAGTCCGGAACCTTCCAGGGCGAGATCATCCTGGATACTGCCAACAAGGGCGACATCAACGGCGACGGCAAGGTTTCCTACATCATGCTGATCGGCGATCCCGAGAACGTGGATGCCCAGTACAGGCCCGAGTTCTCCGTGAAGGCTCTGACCGACGCAGGTGAGGAAGTGGAAGAGCTCTTCGCACAGCGTGGTGACTGGGATCAGGCCAAGGGCCAGGAGCTGACTGCCAACGCTCTGGCACAGTTCGGTGATCAGGTCGAGGTCGTGTTTGCAAACAATGACGCCATGGCTCTGGGTGCGATCGAGGCCATCGAGGCTGAGCAGCGCAAGATGAACGAGGACATTTATCTGGTAGGCGTTGACGCTCTGGACGAGGCGACCGCAGCCATCAAAGAGGGCAGAATGACCGGTACGGTTCTCAACGACCACATCGGACAGTCCCACACGGCGGCCGACGTTGCCATCAAGATGGCAAACGGCGAGAAGGTTGATACCAAGTATACCGTTGACTACGTAAAGGTTACCGAATAATCCTTCTCCGGATTGTTTCAGGGAATCAATATGGAAAGGTCGGGTGCGTCTCCCAGGCGCACCCGATTCTTGAAAGAGGAGGTTTGAGCATGGCTGAGTACAGACTGGAGATGAAAGGGATCAGCAAAAGCTTTCCCGGCGTCAAGGCCCTGGACCAGGTATCCTTGAAGGTGCGTCCGGGCACGGTTCATTCCCTCATGGGAGAGAACGGCGCAGGAAAGTCCACAACAATCAGTATGCTCTGTACATTGCTCCCGAAAACCTCCGGCAGCATAATTGTAGACGGTTTTGACACAGACAAAGAAGCCGCAAAAGTAAGAAGCCGTTTGGGTGTCGTTTTTCAGACC
>CAJUOF010000258.1 GCA_910587905.1 uncultured Lachnospiraceae bacterium | reverse complement strand
TCAAGCTTGCGGACAAGAAGGTGCTGCGGGAACTGATCGCCAGAGGAAAGGCTTATGAGAGCGACAGGGAGCTCTATACGGAGAAAAGCTTTGAGGCTCTTTTGGAGGCTTTGGAACAGGCGGAGGGGCTTCTCGCAGATAAAAATGTAGGCCAGGCGGCGGTGGATTCTGCGGGGGAGGCGTTGTTAAACGCCATATCCGGCTTGAAAGAAAAGATTCCGTCCATCCGTTCCGGCAGTATCTTCGAGCTGGAGGATGGAGCGGGAAAGACCAACGAGGCAGGCAATGCCCTCCGGATCGACAAGGAGTGGAAGGGCTATTCCGGCACCGGCTATGTGGCCGGATGGAAAAAGCCCGGGGATTATGTGGAGTTTGATGTAAACATTCTGGAAGCAGGGAAGTACCGGCTTCTCGTCCATGCGGGATGTGGTGCAAAAGGAGGCGCCTTTGACGCTTCGGACCGGACCGGCGCTCTGTATGTGGGAGGCGCAAAGGCGGCAGACTTCGGGATCCCGGTGACGCCCACTTGGGGGGACGGGAGCAAGAATGGTGACTGGAATCTGCGTACCATCGGAGAGGTTTCCCTGGATGCCGGTGTGAACAGAATTAAGATTTGTTCCGAGGGCAATGTAAATCCCGGAAATTTCAATTTGGATTATGTGCAGTTTATCCGGATGTATACGGTAACTGCCGCATCCTGTGACGAGGCCATGGGAACGGTTTCCCTTACGCCACAGGCAGATGCATACGCTCTGGGTGAGAATGTGACGGTGTCGGCTCAGGCGGCGGACGGGTATGAATTTGTCAGTTGGACAGTCGGCGGTGTGAATGTCAGCGGAGAGGAGGAATATTCCTTTGTGGTGGATTCGGATACGGTCATTACGGCAAACTTTAAGGAGATTCCAGCCCCAGCAGACAAGACAGCCCTGGAGACTCTGATTGGGGATGCCTCCGGGTATGAGGGAGCGTTAGATTCCTATACGGAAGAGAGCAGGCAGGCATTTGAGACCGCTCTGGCGACAGCAAGGGCAGTCATGGCAGATGAGAATGCGACGGAAGAAATGGTACAGGAGGCATGCGATGCTCTTCGGACGGCTGTTTTGGAGCTGAAAGAGACGGTTGATTTATCGGTACTGAAGGCACTGATCGCCGAGGCGGAGCAGCGGGATGTTTCAAATTGTACGGAGGATTCCGCGGCTGCACTTGCGGAAGCTCTGACAGCGGCGAGGGCGGTGGCAGAAAATCCTGCGGCAGTTCAGAAGACGGTCAATGAAGCGGCCGCCCGTCTGCAGAGTGCCCTTGACGGATTGGAAATGGAGCAGATCTCTGTGATTTTCCAGGACGGAACAGCCGATGGCAGTCGGGAGATTCTGGTTCCGAAGGGAAGCCTGCTTACCAGACCGGAGGATCCGGTGCGGGAAGGCTATACCTTCCTTGGATGGTATCGGGGCGATGAGGCATATGATTTCGGGATACCGGTGACGGGTGCGCTGATTCTCTCTGCGAAATGGGAGCTCAGAGAGCCGCCTGTGGAACCGGAAAAACCTGAGGATCCGAGCGATCCGGAAGAACCGACGAAGCCTGAGGAGCCGGAGAATCCGAATGTCCCGGAAAACCCGGACGGCTCGGGTGGGTCCGGCACGCAGACTCCGTCAGGAAATCCGAATCGGCCTGGAGGTTCAACTCAGACGCCGGGGACTTCCGGAAACGGGGCTTCGGGAGTGACAAGACCCTCCGGGACCGGCACGAGAGTTCCGACTTCACCGACAGGGCGGTATACTCCGGCGGCAGAACAGATCATTCCGAGGGCCTCCCAGGAGGAAACAGTGACTCAAGTGGCGGAGACGACTACGGAGACTCCGGTATCCGCTGAGATTTCGGAGGAAGAGGTGCCTCTCGGTGATGGAGTGCCGCAGGAGGAAGAAGAGCCCCTGGCATCCACGGAAGAAATTGAGGAAGAGATCGTGCCGCTTGCGTCGGATGCAGGTGCAAAAAAGACTTGGGTGTGGATTCCGATTGCTCTGACCGGATGTGCTCTGGCAGGCGGAGGAGTCTTCCTGGCAGTTCGTTTGAGAGGAAAGAAAAAAAGATTTTGAACGGGCCTCGTCAGCTCTGCCGACAATCTTCTTTTGGGGCTCATGCACAGAAAAAACAGTGGCGGTGGGAGTTTTTAGCTCCCGCCGCCACTGTTTTTTTGTATAGGAAGCTCACAGGCTGTCCAGTATGCACTCGGCGAAGCCTTCCCCGAAGACGTCCTGGGCGTCGCAGATGATGACGAAGGCGGCGGGGTCGACGGCGAGGACGACGGCTTTGATGGCGGCGATCTTGCTGGGCTTGAAGGCGCAGATCAGGATGGTTTTTTCTTTGTCGCTGAAGCCGCCTTTCGCCTGGATTTTGGTGATCCCCAGCTGGAGGGCGGTGAGCTGTTCGTTCATCTCTTCCCCCTTGTCACAGATCACGCAGGCCACCTTGGCGTTTTTCCGGCCGTAGATCAGGGCGTCCATGGCGATGCTGCAGATGTACATGGCGATGATTCCGTAAAAGGCGTCGTTGATGCGCTGGAAGGCGGCCGTGTAAAAAATGATCACGAAGACGTCGATGGCGAGACAGAGCTTGCCCACGGAAATATGGGTGAATTTGTGCTTTAAGAGGCGGGCGGCCATGTCGGAACCGCCGGTGGTGGCCCCCACCCAGAGGAGCATGCCCATGGAAACGCCGATGAGGGCGCCGCCGAAGACGCAGGCCACCAGGGCGTCCTCCATGGGCGAAAACGTGAAGAAGCCGGCAGTCAGGTCAATGAACAGGGAGCTTACCAGCATGGCAAACAAAGAGGAAAAGCATAAGTGCATGCCGTGGAGCCGGATCCCCAGAACGAACAGGGGGACGTTCAGAACGGCCACGGTCACGCCGACGGGAAAGGCCGGGACCAGGCGGTTGACGGTCTGGGCCAGCCCGGTAAAGCCGCCCATGACGATGTTGTTGGGCACGAAGAGCCAGTTGAAGGCGACTGCGTACAGAAGGCAGCCGGCCGTGATGATGCCATATTCCCGCAAAATTCGCTTCCCGTCAAGTTTTCTGCTTTTTCTCATTCGATTCTCTCCTTTGCCGGACGAAACATTCCATAGTCTGATTTCTTGCCTATCATCCCGTTCATTCCTTTTATTGTAGATGAACTCTGCGGAAAACACAAGAGATCGGAAGAGCACACG
>CAJUOF010000257.1 GCA_910587905.1 uncultured Lachnospiraceae bacterium | reverse complement strand
CTATCTGGACGGGGAGAAGGTTCAGATCGCTAATGCCGACGATGCCCTGCACAAGGGGATCGCCATGGTGCACCAGGAATTGCAGCCCATCCCGGAGCGGAGCATCGGGGAAAATATTTTCTGCGGCCGCTATCCGCTTAAGAAGCTTCTGGGATTTATCCCGGTGGTGGACCATAAAAAAATGTATGAGGAGTCGGAGCGGCTTTTGAAAGAGGTTCGTATGGAATACGATCCCAAGGCGAAACTGGGCTCCCTCTCGGTGTCCCAGATGCAGTCGGTGGAGATTGCGAAGGCCGTTTCCATGAATGCGAAGGTGGTGATCCTGGATGAGCCCACCTCGTCGCTCACCGCCAATGAGGTGGAGGCGCTGTTCCGCATCATCGACGACCTCAGGGAAAAGGGCGTGTCCATCATCTACATCTCCCACAAAATGGACGAGATCCTCAGGATCTCCGACGATGTCTCCATCATGCGGGACGGACAGTATATCGGCACCTGGGAAGCCAAGGAGCTGACCACCGATATGATCATCACCAAGATGGTAGGACGGGAACTGACCAACCTCTATCCGCCCAAGCACAACGAGCCGGGCGAGGTGGTCCTTAGGGTCTCCGGCTTTACCAGCATCCACGACAAATCCTTCAAGGATTGCGGATTCGAGCTGAGAAAGGGTGAGATCTTAGGAATCGGCGGCCTGGTGGGCGCCCAGAGGACGGAACTGGTGGAGGCCATCTTCGGCGTCCGGGCGATCGTGGACGGGGAAGTGGAATACAAGGGGCAGAAACTGAAGATCAAACGGCCCAAGGATGCCATCGACAACGGCATCGCCCTTCTCACGGAGGACCGGAGAGGCTCCGGCATTTTCGGCGTGCTTTCGATTTCCGACAACGTCGCCATATCCTCCCTCAATAAATATTTAAGCTTCGGCGTCATGATCAACGACAAGAAGGTTGAAGACCTGGTCAATGAAAACGTGGCCAAGTTAAGCATCAAGACTCCCAGCAACAAGACGCAGATCCAGTCGCTCTCCGGCGGCAACCAGCAGAAGGTGATCATTTCCAGATGGCTGGCCAATGACCCGGACGTGCTGATTCTGGACGAGCCGACCAGGGGAATCGACGTAGGCGCCAAGTACGAAATTTATACCATTATGGCGGAACTGGCGGCCCAGGGCAAGAGCATCATCATGATTTCTTCTGAGATGGCAGAGTTAATCGGCATGTCTGACCGGATCGTCGTCATGTGCAACGGACGCGTGACCGGCGAGGTGGCGAAGGAAGACGCCACCCAGGAGAACATCATGAGCCTGGCGACCAAGTTCAATTAGAGGAGGAGAAGCAGATGAATAAGAAATCAGGAAAAGATATTAAGAATTTTCTGCAGAATAACAGCATTATCATTCTGTTGGTGATTCTGGTCATTGTCGTGGCAGTCCTTAAAGACAATTTCTTCGGGAAGAGCAACATCACCAACACCGCTTCCAACGTGGCGGTCCGCATGTTCATCGCCCTCGGCGTCAGCGGCTGTCTGATCACCAAGGGCACGGACCTTTCCGCAGGCCGTCTGGTGGGCCTCTCCGCCTGCCTTTCCGGTATCCTGCTGCAGACGACGGATGCGGCCAGCAAGTTTTATCCCAACCTGGGAGACATGAACATCTTCCTGGTGCTGCTCATCGTCATCGCCATCACGGCCGTGTTCGGCCTGATCAACGGCCTGGTCATCGCCATTTTGAAGGTTCCGCCCTTTATTGCGACCCTGGGCATGCAGCAGTTGGTGTACGGCATCTGCCTGATCTACACCAAGGCGACTCCCCTGGGCGGATTCCGGGAGGATTACACCAACATCGCCAAAGGCAAGATCCTGGCCGGATGGCTCCCTTACCTGGTGATCATCGCCCTGATCGTGGGCTTCCTCATGTGGTTCCTCTACAATAAGACCAGACACGGCAAATACATGTACGCCATCGGCGGCAACGAAGTGGCCGCAGAGGTTTCCGGTGTCAACGTGACCAAGACCAAGATCCTGATCTACGTGCTGGCGGCCATCCTTTATGCCTGCGCAGGTTTCCTTCTGGCGGCGAAAACCGGCGGTGCGACCGTCAATGCCGGACAGGGCTATGAGCTGGAGGCCATCGCCGCCTGTACCATCGGCGGCGTTTCCACCAACGGCGGTATCGGCCGCATCTCCGGCATCTTCGTCGGCGTGCTGGTGTTCGAGCTCTTAAAGGTCTGCCTGCAGTTCCTCGGCGTGCCTTCGGACTACACCTACGTGGTGCAGGGCCTTGTCATCATCGTGGCCGTTGCCTTGGATATCCGGAAGTACCTCAGCAAGAAATAAGACGGAAGACAGCGTATGGACAGATCTGCCGGATGAGGATCCGGCGCATCATCTGCCAGCCATGCAATAGCTTTTTATATAAGGAAGGAGGGGCCGTCGGCTTATGCCGATTCTGGCCCCTCTTTTCTGTTTAGCGTCTTTTTTCATGCGGTTCGTGTAGACGATCTTATACATAGGTCAATCCTCCAACATGGAGGCAACGGCATCTTCCGCATTATCAAAAGGACCATTAAGATTCCTTCGGAACCGGCTATCATAAACAGCCTCCTGAAGCTGATGGGGGATTGCCCTATGTTGTACGGAAAAAGGGATCCCCGCATTTTCGATAGCGGCATTCAAAAAAATACGGATCGCTGTCGACGTGTCCAGCCCCAGGCTGGAAAATAGTGTGTCTGCTTGTTTTTTTATGGTATCATCAATGCGCACTTGTAATGTGGCCATATTGCACCTCCAATAGATTAATGGTACAATTGTATCATATGTGCAATATAAAAGCAATGATAATTTAGCTGCTTAGAGCTGGACTGCATATGGAGAGAAGAGTGGCAAGGATTGGATGATTCCGGACAATGTAAAATAATGTAAAATTAACCTGTTGTGCTAGTTGATATAGAAAAGCTTCAGCAAAATGTGCTATTGTATAGTTGTACACCACTACGACTATGGAAGGAGGCACATTATGCTGAAGCTTCAAGAAGATTATACCACCCTCATAACAACTTTTGAAGACTTTATTTTGCTTGTTTATACAATTATTG
>CAJUOF010000256.1 GCA_910587905.1 uncultured Lachnospiraceae bacterium | reverse complement strand
TTTTTTTCAAGCAGAAGACGGCATACGAGATTCGGTTACGTGACTGGAGTTCAGACGTGTGCTCTTCCGATCTCGTGATCCACGATCTTACCCACAGGGGAGATCACCGCCGCCGTACCGCAAAGGCCGCACTCTGCGAAATCCTTCACCTCGTCAAAGAACACCTCACGCTCTTCCACTTCCAGTCCCAGATATTCCTTCGCCACGTGGACCAGGGAACGGCGGGTGATGGAGGGCAGGATGCTTCCGGACTTTGGCGTCACCACCTTGTTGTCCTTCGTCACGAACAGGAAATTGGCTCCGCCGGTCTCCTCCACCTTTGTCCTGGTCTTCGGATCCAGATACATGTTCTCATCGAATCCCTCCCTGTGGGCGGACATGATGGCATAGAGGCTCATGGCATAGTTAAGTCCTGCCTTGATATGTCCAGTTCCGTTGGGAGCCGCACGGTCAAAATCACTGACCCGGATGGTCAGGGGCTTGACACCGCCTTTAAAGTAGGGGCCCACCGGTGTGCAGAACACCCGGAACTCGAACTCGTCCGCGGGCTTCACGCCGATAACCGCGTTCTTTCCATACATATAGGGCCGCAGGTACAGAGTCGCTCCGGAGCCGAAGGGGGGCACGTAAGCTTCGTTGGCCGCCACCACCTGAACCACTGCGTCGATGAAACGCTCCTTCGGGAACACAGGCATCTCCAGGCGCTTTGCGGAAGCTTCCATCCTCTCTGCGTTTAAATCGGGTCGGAAGGTCACGATGTGTCCGTCCTCTGTGGTATATGCCTTCAAGCCCTCGAAGCAGGTCTGCGCATACTGGAGCACGCAGGCACACTCGCTCATGGTCACGTTGGCATCCGAAATCAGCGCGCCCTCGTCCCATGCGCCGCCTTTAAAGTTGGAGACAAACCGCTTGTCTGTTTCCATGTAGGCAAATCCGAGATTTCCCCAGTCAATGTTTTTCTTTTCCATTGTTATCAGTCTCCATTCTGCTGTCTGCCGGCAGCCATAAATTTTCTTAAAGTATACCGCAACCAAAAGTGATTTTCAATCCTCTTTCCCATAAGTTTCTTCATTTTTGTTTTAGCAGGCAACACGGAGAAATGCCGCCGGTCTTCCTATATAGGACTGCGGGACGCCCCCGGCGGTATTTCTCCTGACTTTCAAAACAATAAAATGAGGAAACCTATGGGGAAGAGGCGGCGCCTGGGGACAGCCGCCCGGAGGGCAGGCACCTCTACTTAGACAGGAGGATCCGGTCGTTGTCGAGGGCGCGGCCGGCGCGGTCCCTAAAGCGTGTCAGGAGCCCGTCGACGGTCATGCCGTCCCGCTCTTTGCCGGAAATGTCCAGAACAATCTTCCCGTCCGCCATCATGAAGGTGCGGTTTCCTAGGTCAAGGGCCTGGCTCATATTGTGGGTCACCATCATGCAGGTGATCCGATTGGAGGAAACAATCTCCTTCGTCAAGGCCAGAATCTTTTCCGCCGCCCCTGGGTCCAGGGCCGCCGTATGCTCATCCAGAAGCAAAAGCTTCGGCGGCACAATCGTCGACATGAGGAGCGTTAAGGCCTGCCGCTGGCCGCCGGAGAGCAGGCCCACCGGCTGGCTCATCCGATCCTCCAGCCCCATGTCAAGAAGTGCGAGCCGTTCCCGGAAAAACACCCGATCCTTTTTGGAAATACGGCTGAAAGGAGCTGCCCCCCTCGAAGTCCGCAGATAGGCCAGCGCCAAGTTTTCCTCGATGGTCATGTGGGGAGCCGTTCCCTTCAAAGGATCCTGGAACAGCCGCCCGATCATACGACTCCGCTTATACTCCGGCAGAAAGGTAATGTCCCTTCCGTCCAGGGCAATGGAGCCCCCGTCCACATAAAAGCTCCCGGCCACGGCACCGAAGAGAGTGGACTTTCCCGCCCCGTTGGAGCCGACAATGGTGACAAAATCCCCCGGTTCCAGATGAAGGGACAGGCCGGAAAGGGCCTTCTTCTCATTGACCGTCCCCGGGTTAAAGGTTTTCGATATGGATTCAATCCGAAGCATCTCAACGACCCCCTTTCGTTCTGGAAGCCGTCCATATGCGCTTTCTCAAAGCGGCGTAAGCCTTGAGGGACGGCATGGCGATGGCGAGAGCCACGACCACAGCCGTCACCAGCTTCAGACATTCAATGGGAACGATCTTGGTCTTCAGGACAACGGCATAGATGAACCGATAAATGACGCTTCCCACCACCACGGCGAGGACGCCCCGCTTCACAGAGCCCCGGCCGACGACCGTCTCGCCGATGATCAGGCAGGCCAGACCCACCACCACGATCCCGGTGCCGCCGTTAATATCCGCCGACTTCTGGAGCTGTCCCACCACGGCCCCCGAAAGAGCTGTCAGTGCGTTGGAAATGCACAGGCCGACCGTCACCGTGAGCACCGGATTAACCGACGATGCCCGCACCATGTCCCGATTGTCCCCGGTGGCCCGGATGGAAAGTCCCAGCCTGGTTCCCAGGAACCAAACCAAAAACAATCCCGCCAGCACGACGATGACTGCCGCCAGCACAAATTCATACCAGCCGCCGCCGATTCCTGTCCCCTTAAACAGGCTGAAGATCGTCTCCTGCTTTAACAGGTTCACATTGGAACTCCATCCCATAGCCATCAGATTGACCGTGTAAAGGCCCGTGTTGGTGACAATGCCCGCCAAAATCGAGGGCACTCCCATTTTCGTCTGGAGAAAGGCAGTCACAAAGCCCGCCGCTGCTCCCGCCAGCATGGCCGCAGGAACCGCCAGAAACGGATGTCCTGCCGCCGCCAACGAAACCGACACGGCCATTCCCAGCACAAAACTCCCGTCCGTGGTCAGGTCCGCAATGTCCAGCACCCGGTAACTTAAAAACAAAGCCATAGAAACCAGCGCATACATGAAGCCCAGCTCCAGGGCCGTCTGAGTGATAAAAATCATGAGAATGCTCCCTTCTTACTGATTACTCCTCCGTGGTCTGAACCTCCACCAGCTCTCCCATGTCCTTGAAGATGGAATAGTCGATTTTAAGGCCCTCCGCCGTCTCCGTGTTGACGGTGATAATGCCGCCGTCCATCTTATAATAATCCTCCATGCCTTCCAAGCCCTCCGTCACCGCCTCGTAAGCCAGGTCCGCCGTCCTCGTCCCAAGGTCCGTATAATTGACGCCGCAGGTAATGAAAGCCCCGTTCCGCACAAACGAATCCGCCCCGGTGTAATGGGGAATGCCTGCCTCAATCAACGTGTCCGCAATGGCAAGCTCCGCCGACATGATCACGTTGTCGGTGGGTGTGAAGATCGCATCCACGTCCTCCGAAACCAGGACGCTGGCCGCCGCAATCACCTCATCGTTGGTGTTGGCCGTCGCCTCCGTATATGGAATCTGTTTTGCGTCCAAATAAGCCTTCGCCTCGGCAATGGGAGTAGCAGAATTGGCCTCCGACAGGGAATACAGAAGTCCCACCTTCTTGATGTCCGGATTCTGCTTGAACATCATGTCCATGATAAATTCCGTATTCAGCGCATCGCTGGTTCCCCTGACATAATCTATGCCGATCACCTCAGCCGCCTCCGGGTCGGAGATCGCCGCATAGACCACGGGCGTCTTCGTCTCCTCGGCGCAGACCGTCATCACCTGGGCCGCCAGAGTCGCGATGGGAATGATCACGTCCACCTCATCCGCAACCGCCTGGTCGCCGATCTGCTTCAATGTATTCTGCTCCCCCTGTCCGGAATAAATCTCATACTCAATGGCAATGCCGTTGTCCGCAGCCAGTTTGTCAAGCTCTGCCGCAACCGCCTCTGCGATCTCGTCCAGAGATGCATGGTCCATCTGCTTCACGATGGCAACCTTCAAGTCCTTCTTCTCTCCGTTTTCTCCGCCGGCCGCCGTCGTTCCGGCACCGTCCGTCCCGTCTGCACGCTCCGCGTCCGCTGCTCCTGTCTCTCCCGCCGTCTGTTCCTTCTTCGTCGCCGGAGCCTCTGTCTCCTTCTCGCCGCCTCCGCAGGCAAGCAGGGAGAAGCTCATGGCGATGACCATCGTCATAGCGATCACTTTTTTAACCAGGTTGTGTTTTCTCATAATGGTGTCCTCCTACATTACTATAAACAATTATTTTCGTTCGGGCGGCAGATGGCCTTTTCGTCTCGCCAAAACGAAAAGGATGTAAAAATACGAAAAAAGCCCTTGCCCACACACATGGGACAAAAGCTTCTGCTCCTGCGATACCACCCAAATTGACGTCATACGTCCACTCGCTCTCACGTACCATCTATACGCGTCCCGATGGATAACGGGTGGGATGCCCGTCGGCCCCTACTTGGCTGCACCGCGGGATCTGACACTCTTTGTACCTGACCATCCCTACACGCTCTGCCGCCTTTCAGTCCGCCCTCCGAAGTCCATTCACCGATCACTCCCGGCCCCGCTCGCACCAACCGAGGCTCTCTGCACGTTCATGTATCGGATACTTCTCTTCGTCACAGGTTTGAATTATTTAGTTCCGTTTTATTGTATTCCACCCTGCCGGATTTGTCAAGTCCGAAAAAATTCGATTAATGTTAAACCTGCGCGATCTTGTGACCGCCGGCAAACATCCATGTGCGGTTCCTGCCGGCGATCATCTGACCATCCTATATGTTTCATTCGCATCGATCAAATACGCCGTTATCTGCGGAACGGAGCAGGTATACTGGTTCTTGAGAACTGTCTCCTTCTTCTATGACTTGAAAAATTTTTCCGGTGAAGCTGCATGCTTGTTTCTTCGCGTCAGAACCCACCGGGATCCTCGATACTGCGTCATAATCCAGTTCCGGGCATCCCGCTTTGTAAGCGGCATGAAACTCCTCCAACGGCATTTCGTCAACCCTTTCCGCCGTGATAAAGTACGGCCATAAGGTTGCGCTCCTTAAAATACTCTGAGAAATGTGAGATAGAAATGGAGGCAGCAATCCAACTGGAAGAACAGAGATCAATAAAAAGAAGATTGTGAAGCAGACGGGAAACCATTTTGACATTCGCCAAATTTTTATATATAATAAAACAAACTGTCAAGCAAAATTTTCCAGTGAGGGCACTATGTCAAAAATAAAAAATAAAGAAATTGCAGAAATACTTGGAATATCACCTGCATCCGTCTCACTTGCCATCAACAATAAACCCGGCGTCTCCGAAGCAACCCGCGCCAGGGTTTTGGAATTACTGGGGACACCTCCTACTTTACCCGCCAAAGCAGCAACCTCCGTAAATGACACTCTGCTTTTGGTTATCCACAAAAAACATGGCAAAATCATTATTGATAAACCTTTTTTCTCGGAATTAATTGAATCCCTGCAAACCACTGCAACAGAGAAAGGATATTCCCTGGAGTTATTCCACTATAATCCAACCATGGATCTAAAGCAATTTACAAACAGTTTGTATACGAAAAATGCTTCCGGCATCATTCTTTTGGCTACGGAGATGCTCACTGAGGATTTGGAATATTACAAGCAGCTCCCTGTTCCTGTTATTTTGTTGGACAATGCCTTTGAGTTTGAACCATTCGATGCGATAACCATTGACAACAGCATCGCTTTTATGAATGCGGTAAAATATGCCTACGACATGGGACATCGAAGCATCGGATACTTACATAGCTCCACATATATTAACAATTTTCAAGACCGCTATGATGGTTTTATGAATTCTCTGCGCCGTTTAGCTCTTGAGGATGAGAACCATCCCATGATTTCCTTGCCCTGTACGATCGATGATGCCTATATTAAAATGAAAGAATATTTACAGAATCTTCCCTCAGATTTTCAAATGCCCACCTGCTTTGTCAGCGATTTGGATTATATCGCTATTGGGGCCATGCGTGCATTATACGAATCCGGATTTCAGATCCCTCAAGATATCTCCATAATCGGTTTCGACGATGTCACAGCCTGTGAAGTCTGCTATCCCCGTCTGACAACTGTCCGCGTAAATCGGACAGATATCGGGGCGGAGACAATAAAAATGTTGGTCGCACGCATTCATAATCCCCACAAATACTATATGAAAGTTCAAATTTCCAGTGAACTTATTGTCCGGGACAGTGTCCGGAAAATCAACTAGAACATACCGACAGCCCCCGTTCTCTTCATTAAATGCCCTAAAATTTGTCGACAGTCGCCTAAAATCGCCACATCACTCATGGAAAAAATCTGAGCAGTCGGATCATGATTTACTGCAATAATTCTTTTCGCCTGTTTTATGCCAATCGTGTGCTGTAGAGAACCAGAAACGCCAAAACAGATACAGATGTCCGGTGCAATCGTCTTACCGGTCTGCCCAATCTGGAGCTCAATAGGCGCCCAGCCCTCATCCACTACTTTTCTGGTCACGCCAACTGCTGCTCCGAGCTTTTCTGCAAGCTCGCGCATGAGTTTAACCCCCTCTTTTCCGACGCCATATCCGCCGATCAGCACAAACGAAGCCTCTTCTATATCTTTATAGACGGTCTTTTTTGCTGTAAATCCGACCCGCCTGATTTTTAAGGACGTCGTATCAACCTCTATTTCCGGACGCAGTATATCCAAGGTTTTCTTCTCCCCGCATTTGACAATGCGAAAAACATTTGGCCGCACAGATGCCATTTGCGGGCGATGATTCGGCGTGACAATCGATGCAATAATATTTCCGCCGTAGGCGGGTCTGATCTGAACCAATTCCTTGGCCGCATTGACTTCAAGTCCGGTACAATCTGCCGTCAGACCAACCTTAAGCCTCGCAGAAATCCGCGGCGCTAAATCTCTCCCATTTTCTGTCCCCGGAAATAAAACAATGGATGGACGATACTTTTCTATCAATTCCGTTATCTTATCTGCAAAAAGCTCTGTGCTGTATTGCTTGAAGGCTCTATGTTCCAGAAGCAGTAAATGATCGACACCGATATGTTCCAGCATATCGAAAACCTGGCCGTCGGCGCCAACGCAGAGATCAACCGCCCACACATCCTCCCCCATCTGATCTGCCAAGGTCCTAGCCTTGCTCAGCAATTCATAGGAAACCCTTTTGGGCAGCTCTGAATTTTCATCATTTTCCATGATAACCCATACACCGGAATAACTACTGACATCCATCCCTCTTGGAGTCTGAACCTGTTCCATGGAAATGGCCCCCACCGGACAGGCATTTGCACAGCTTCCGCACCTCACACATTTCTCATGATCAATATGTACCATACTCTACATGCTCTCCGTCAATCTATATATTTCTTCACTTCTTCATCCTTTAAAATCACCGATGTCAATTTTTCCGTATCTCCCCTGACAAAGTTGATTTTCCTGGGAGTGATTCCTCCCCGCATCATTGTTCTGACTCGCTTTTCCACAGGCATCGAGCCGTCAATAAATACAAAGCCGGAGACTCCCTTTCCCGACATCGAGATCTGCACCACCCTGGTGGGCGAACCCACAACGCCCAGGAGAGATTTGTCAAATCCGACATCATCTGCGCTGAAAATTTCCGGTCTCTTCCCACTGGGCATGCCGGCCCTGGGCTGATTGATTCCCTTCTGCACGCAGATTACCATAGGTAACTTTCCCTCAAGCTGCTCCATGCCATCCTTTTGTTCTCTGATCCCTGCAATCGTATTCCTGCCTATTTTTATTTTCCTGACACATGTCATCTGAGGCCACCCCAGATTTTCCGCTATGATTGGTCCCACCTGCCCGGTACTGCCGTCAATGGCTTCTGACCCACATAAAACAAGATCGGCATTTAACCTTTTTATGATCACAGAAAGCGTATACCCTGTCGCCAGAGTATCTGCCCCCGCAAACAGACGGTCACACAGCAAAATGGCACGATCCGCCCCCATATCCAAGGCTTCCTGCAGTACATCCGCCGCCTGCAACGGTCCCATAGAAATTGCAGTTACGTGGCCGCCTGTTAAATCACGAATTTTAAGGCTCTCCTCAATGGCATTGGCATCATATGGATTCAAAATACTCGGAATTCCTTCACGAACAATATTCTTTGTCTCTGAGTTTATTTGTACATTTTGTGTATTGGGAACCTGCTTTGCACAAACAACAATATTCATCATGACTCCTCCCAAGCGCTTCCGGTCACAGCTCTCTGGCCAGAATTTCACTCTCGTAAATAACCTGCTCCAGCATCCGCGGAGCGTTACAGTCACCGACCGCGTATACTGCTCCCCGAAGCTTTTTCAGCTCCTTATACAGAGAACGATTCGATAAGGGATGATTTACGACAATCAACGTATCCACATGTTCTACCGTTGTCAGCCGGCCGCTGTAGGTCTGTCTCATCACCACATCGTGAGATCTTAATTCCTCAATATCGTGATAGGTCTGATAGGTAAAATCTTCGTAATCAAAAATACGCCGATTGAACGCCTGAATGGTAATTGCATCCATCTCTGCTCCTATTTTTTCGTAGGGAGTAAAGTATTCAACCTTGGAGCCGATTGTCAGCGCAAACTCACAAATCCCCGCTCCCTTCACATGTCCGTCCCGATCCAAAACCACCACATGCTTACCGATCTTCTCCGGATGCCAAAGCGCCTGCCTGGCGTTCAAGATTGTTATCCTTGTATCCTGCTGCCCTTTCATCTTTGGAATATAGGGAGTCGAGCCTGTCGCCACAACGACAACATCAGGATTTCTCTCCAACACCGTCTTCGCTTCGACTTCCACCCCCAAGTGACATGGCACCGCCAATTTTTGTAGCTGCAGACGCAGATAACGGGAAACCTCCCCGATTTCGTCTCGATAGGGCAGCTTTTCCGCGTCATTGATCTGCCCGCCCAAGACCTGATTTCTCTCATAGATTGCCACCCTGTGACCCCGCTTGGCGGCAATTTCCGCAAATTTCATCCCCGCCACGCCTCCGCCAATGACCATGATCTCCTTTGGATCAGAGACCGCCTGCAAACTGCCAATACCCAACTTTTCCTCTCTTCCGGTCGGTGGATATTGGATGCAATGAATCGGCTTTCCCTGCATACACTGAAAAATACATCCGTCGTTGCAGGCAATACAATGGCGTATCTCATCCAGCCTTCCCTCTTTCGCCTTGTTCGCAGTTTCCGGGTCACAGATCAATTGTCTTGCACTGCCCACAAAATCTGCATGCCCCTCTTCTAAAATGGTCTCCATCATGACCGGATCATTGATCCGCCCAAAGGCTACCACCGGAATATTAACTGCTTTTTTTACTGCAGAGGCCAGGTATACGCCCGCCCCCAAAGGAAAACCCATCGGAAAGATCTGCATGGAGCCGTCCGCACATCCGCCGGAGTCGCCGTTGATATAATCAATGGTCAGTTCTTCACAGGTCTTTGCCAATTGTAACCCGTAAGCCTGTGTAATCCCTCCCTCTGTATACTGATCCAGACAAAGCCGCACCCCAACAGGGAAGTCCGGTCCGACTCTTTTGCGAATCTCCTGTACAATTTCTGCAAAGAATCGGCATCTGTTTTCGTAGCTGCCTCCGTACTCATCTGTCCGACAATTCTGTGCCGGCAGTGAAAACGCCCGCAGAAGTCCGTCATGTGCGAACTTCAACTCCACCCCATCAAATCCGGCTTCTTTTAAACGCTGGGCACCGACACCAAATCCAACCACGATTTCTCTTATTTCCTCCAAGTCCAGCTCCTTCGGGACAATTCGACCGCCGAAGTCTGGAATCTGGGAGGGTGCACTTGCCAACTGATGGGGCTTTGATAAAACATCTGCCCCCGGATGAGACAATTGGCCAAAAATTTTAGTACCGTATTCATGAACTCTCTCAGGCAAATCCTGAAAACGCTCAACAATTCCCTCGTTCCAGAGACAAATACAGCCCGGCGCGTAAATTCCATTGGGATGTGCCATCAGACTTTCAATGACGATCAATCCAGTGCCACCTTTGGCGCGTTCCAGATAATATCGTTTTGTCGTCTCGGACGGATAACCATCCATGGTTGCATAATATGGCACATGCGGCTGGAACACGATTCTGTTCTTAATCTCCACCTTTCCGATCTTAAATGGAGAAAATAGGTATCTAAAATTTGAATGTATCTCACTCACTATGTCACCCTCCACAAACTCTCATTCTACTCACAACAGTCCGGCCGCACTGCCACATTCATCCTTTTACAGCCCCGAGATCGCAAATATTGCGGTCGCAGCTTCCGCCTCATAATTCATCATCTGATACTCACAATCCTCCGGAATATACATCACCTCTCCGGGATAGATTTTAAATGTCTCACGGGTTTCTGTGATGATAAAACAGAGCGCCCCACTCTTTACATAAAAAGCCGCCTGCCCTCGATGCTTTTCCGGCTCTGAAATCCGACAGCCATGGCCGCCGACCGGCATAATCAATTCTCCAAAGTTGATATCCCTGGTGCTGAAGGCAAAACGCATCAAGTAAGGATTCCGCTCTCCGACTATGATATCCAATCTCTCTGACGGGCGGCTTACCCTCAGGTACTTCGGCATTTCCCTCAAGGCTTCATCCGGACAGGGCCAGCTTCCAAGCCGGTCAATGGTCCCAATATAGTGCTTCTCCTCCACCGGATCATAATGTATAAAATCCTTCTCCTGTTCCCCCTTTAGCACCCTCGCCTTTCCTGCCAGGTCGGTGGGAAAGGTCTGCGTACCTGGCTTCACCATATTGGGGGCCAGCGCAAAAACGGCTTTCATTTTATGATTGCTGAAATTGTGGCCGCCATGGGCCGCCCCGTTGGGAATCAGGATCGCGTCGCCCGAATTTAAGGTACATGCCTGCCCGGAAAAACAATTGGTCTCCGTGAGCTGCCCCTCCAGGACATAATAGCACTCGTCGCCGGGATGGTGATCCGGCGGGTCAAACTGCCCGCCGGGCTGAAATTCATAATATCCCATGGTCAGCTTGTCCGTGCTGAGAAACAGACAGTTCAAGTCGCTGGAGCCAAGGAATTCAATATCCGGATAGGTAAAGTATCCAAACTGCTCATGCCCAATTCTCATTGGCTGGTCCTTGGGCACGTCATAAGGATGATTTCCATGAACAATACGAGCCATTATTTTTTCTCCGATTAATTTTATTCTTACTAAACCTATTCCTGCTGATTATACTTACTTATAAGCCCTTTCGTAGATGCCCACGGTCTCTTCCATGCTCAGATGATACCTGTCATTTTCCTCAAAAGAGCCCACGCCCGTCCGTCTCGCATCCTCCGCAAACTTCACAAGTTCCTCCCGGGTAATGCCGTAGTCCGACATCTTAAGGTCATAAATGCCGATTTTCTTCATCATCTCGGCAACAGCCTTCACATACGCCATTGCCCTCTCCGACTCAGGAAGACGGTCCACGTCAACGCCCATTGCCTTTGCCATCTCGGCGTAACGTCCGGCATTATCTGCTTTGTCTGCGAAAAAGGTAAAATACGTCTCATAGAGCATAGCAAGGCCCGCCCCATGGGGAATATCCTCATGATAGGCACTCAGGGAATGCTCCATGGGATGCTGGGAACCGGTTCCTGCCGAGAACAGTACATATCCCGCGTAGGAGCATGCCAGCGCAAGCTGTGTGCGGGCCTCCAGATCGGAGCCATCCTCAACAGCCCTGGGAAGGTATTTGCCCACAAGCTCGATTCCCTTTAAGGACAGCATTTCCGTGATGGGATTCGCCTGGGTGGAAATATAATTTTCAGAAAGGTGGCACAGCGTATCAAAGCCCTGCAGCGCCGTGAACCTGGGCGGGCAGCTCACCATCAGCTCCGGATCGACAATTGCAATTTTCGGGAAATTTGTCTCCGAGAAAAAGCCAATCTTCTCTTTTCTTTCCGGCATAGAAGCCACCGCGAAGGGATCCAGCTCAGAGCCCGTGCCGGAGGTTGTGGTGATGGAAACAATTGGCAGGGAAGGCCGTGACTGCTGCAGCTCCTCCGTCAGATAGGAAGTCAAGTCCCCCGGATTCGTCGCCATAAACGCAATCAGCTTGGCAGAATCAATGGCGCTGCCGCCGCCGAGGCCAATCACAAAATCACAGTTCTGCTCCTTAGCAGCCTTCGCCCCCTCCATGTCGATTGCCGCGAGAGGGTTGGGAGAAACCTGATCGAATACCACACTCTCAATGCCCTGCTTTCCCAAGGCATCGACAACACGGTCCAGGGTTCCGTTTCTTTTGACAGAACCGCCGTTCGTCGTCACAATCAGGGCCTTCTTCCCGGGAAGGGAAAGGGTTGCGAGCTCGTTTAAGCAGCCGGCTCCAAAAACCAGTCTTGTCCTGGGATAAAATTCAAATCTTTTCATCATCCTGTACTCCTTCACATTTTTCATATTTTTACAAATCTTTAAATCACAAACTGATCCATATATCTCTTGGAAAGCACCAAGGAATCCAAAACCTTTTCCTTCGTTCCCTCAAATGCCCGGTCCTCGACCTCAATGCAGGCGGCGCCGTCGTATCCGATATCTGTCAGCGCCGAGACAAACTTCCCCCACCGGACATCACCGAGTCCCGGAAGCTTCGGCGACATAAAATCCAATGGATACGCCATGATTCCGCAGTCATTCAGGCGGTCTTTATAGACCTTAAGATCTTTAAAGTGAACATGGAAAATTCTGTCGCGAAATTCATAGATCGGTCTGATATAATCCATCTGCTGCCACACAAAATGGCTCGGATCGTAACAGATTCCCAAGTTTTCTCCAGGCAGAATTTCAAAAATCCTCCTCCAGTTTTTGGGCGACGTAAACAAATTCTGCCCGCCGGGCCACTGGTCCGCCCCAAACAGCATGGGGCAATTTTCGATGGCAATCCGCACATGCTCCCTCTCTGCCAGTTCAACGATGGGCGGCCAAAGTTCTTTTACCAATTCCAGGTTTTCCTCCACCGTTTTCGACTGCGCCCGGCCAATAAAGGTTGTAACCTGGTTGACCCCAAGCTTCGCGCCGGCCAGGATCACCTGCTTCAAATGGGCAATATTGGCCTCCCGCTTCTCCAGGTTCTCATCCATGGTGTTGGGATAAAAGGCCAGCGCGGCGATTCGGATTCCCTTTGAGTCCGCATATTCCAAAATATCCTTTGCATAAGCATCATCCTCAAGGACCCGTCCTGCATCAATATGAGAGACACCCGCATATCTTCTCTCCGCGTTCCCCGCCGGCCAGGCGGCGGCTTCCACGCTCTTAAACCCGCACGCTGAGACCGTGTCGATCATCCCCCTGTAATCCATCTGGTCAAGAATTGATGTAACTAAACCAATCTCCACTGTTTCATCCTCCCTCCCCTTAGTTAGAGTTTCCATTCTTCGTTCCCGAAGCCGCCATCGCTTTTATGGCAGATGCCCGCTCCGTCTTATTCATAAACTTGGCCGAAGCCTTATCCAGGATAACCGCAAACAAAATCAATCCGCCCTTTGCAACCAACTGCCAGTTGGAATCCAGCTTTAAGAGGTTCATCGCATTGTTGACAACGCCGACGATCAAGCTTCCGAAGAGGGCGCCGGGCACATTCACGACACCGCCTGCCATGCTCGTCCCGCCGACGACGACTGCGGCGATGGCGTCCATCTCCATGTTCAAACCGGCCGAGGGCTGGGCAGACGCCGATCTTCCCGTAAGCACCGTCGCCGCAATGGCAATACAGACCCCCATAGCCATATAGACCTTATAGACAACCGCCTTTGTGTGAATGCCGCTGACATAAGCTGCCTGTGCATTGCCGCCGACAGCCAGGATATGACGACCAAATTTAAAACGGTTCATAATCAAAAGGACAATGATAAATACCACCGCAAGAATGTAAATCGGAACCGGAATGCTCAAAATCCGGCCTTGTCCCAGCCAGACATAGCTCTCGTTCATATCCAGAATCGGGACCATTCCGGTGATCAGGTACACGGCGCCTCTGACAATCTGCTGAGAGGCAAGGGTGACGATAAAGGCGGGAAGTTCAAAGGTGGTAATGATAAAGGCATTCATACATCCGAGCAGCATGCCGAACACCATCGCCGCCAAAATCGCAACTATGGTCGGTGCCCCCGCACGCATAAGCAATGCCATCAAAGCCCCCATCATGCCGATTTGGCTGCCCACAGAGAGATCAATATACCCGGCCCCGAGAATCATACAATAACCGCAGGCAAGAATCGCGCTTGTCGACGTCTGGCGAATCACATTTACCAGATTGGTCTGTGTAAGAAAAACAGGCGTCACAAGGGACATTCCGGCCGCAAGGACAAGAAGGATGATCGCAGCCTTATTCGATAAGATAAATCCACTCACTTTATTTTTCATATTCTGACCTCAACTTTCTCCCTCTTCCAAGCCAAAAGCATAATGCATCAGCAGTTCCTGGGTAGCCTTTTCTCTGGGACATTCAAATACAATCCTGCCTTCATGTACAACGAAAATCCGGTCACAGAGCGACAAGAGCTCAGGCATCTCCGAGGAAACCATGACGACAGCTTTTCCTTCCTTTGACATCCGGTCAATCAGCGCGTAAATCTCGGATTTTGCCCCCACATCAATACCCCTTGTGGGCTCATCCAACAGTAAAACCTTCGGCTCTGTCAAAAGCCACCGCTCAATAATCACCTTTTGCTGATTTCCGCCGCTGAGTTCCCCGATCTTTGCCTTCGGGGAACTGTATTTTACAGAGAGATCATTGGCTTTTTCCGCAAACAGCTTCTCCTCTTTTCTCGGGGAATTGTAATGAATTTTGTTGCACAGGCGGTTAAAGACCGCCAGGGTCGCATTGTGCATAACGGACATCGTATAGATTGCACCCTGGCGCAGGCGGTCCTCCGTGACCATCCCAATTCCCGCCGAAACCGCATCCCTCGGCGACCGGATGAAAACCTCCTTCCCCTGTACGAATACGTTCCCTGAGTCTTTTTTGTCAATTCCGAAAATCGCCTGCAGGATTTCCGTCCTTCCCGCTCCCATGAGGCCGCAGAAACCGACCACCTCTCCTGCCCGGACCTGAAAATTCACGTCATAGCAATTCCCGTAGTGGGTAAGGTTCTTTACCTCAAAGACCACCTCTCCCAGCTCGTGTTTTTCTTTTTCAAACAGGGTCGACACCGGACGTCCCGTGATCATCTTAATCAGCATGTCATTGCTGATTTCAGACATGGGATAGGTTCCGATATAGGTTCCGTCTCTCATAATCGTCACGCAGTCACAGATTTCGTAAAGCTCCTCCAGCTTGTGGGAGATAAAGACGATGGCTACCCCCTCCGCCTTCAATGACCGGATAATTTTGTAGAGCTTTTCAACCTCCTGGTCTGTCAGCGCGGAGGTGGGTTCATCCATGATGATAATATTAGGGTGATAGGAAACTGCTCTCGCCAGCTCCACCAACTGCATCTGTGCAATGCTCAGTCTTTCCACCACTGCATTTGGCTCAATCTCGATTCCGAGAAGCTCCAGCAGCTTCCTTGTCTCCTGATCCCTCTTCCTTACCTGGAGATATCCCCCCTTGGAAAAAAGCTGTTCCCTGCCAAGCCAAATATTCTCGGCAACCGTCATCTTATGTACCAGGCTCACTTCCTGATGAATCATCGAAATACCCGCTTGAAGAGCCTGTGAGGGGGAATGAAATTCCACTTCCCTTCCATCATAGACAATTGTTCCGTTGTCTTTCCTATGCAGTCCCAGCAGCACCTTCATCAGGGTGGATTTTCCGGCCCCGTTTTCTCCGATCAGTGCATGAACAACTCCTTTATTCAATTCAAACTGCACCTTATTCAGTGCAATGACTCCCCCGAACACCTTAGAGATATCCGTCATTTTCAATATAGTTTCAGGCATATCATGCACCTCTTTCTTTTCGTACAATACTCCGTTTACTCACACAGATGGCTTCTCGGGCAGTTCTTTGTCCAGATAATCTTGGGAAAACTTGATGTAGACCGGACACTGCTTCCGCCCACACTTCTTAGTGAGTTCGGCACACTTGATTGTCCCGTACTGCGTCTTAAATGCTTTTATAAATTCCAGGGACTTTTTATTGTCGTGCCAATCCTCATCACAGTACTCCATGCCCAAAGTCATCAATGCCCCGCTCACCGCACCGCACACGTCTCCCTGCCGCATTCCCGCGTTAAAAAATGCTCCAATCCGAAACGCCTCATCATGGGAAATCCCATAATTTTCAGAAAAGCGGCAAAACACCGACTGGCAACAGTTATGCTGCGTATTCTCATACATAAATATTTTCACCTCTAACCTAAATTACTGATACGATTCCTTTAACGTCGTGTGCTCAAAGCCTTTGGAATAATCGCCGGCATTGTTGACCCAGTCTTCAAAATAATCCACATTTTCATCGGTGACACAAAGTAAGGTGATCTCCGAATAGTTGAAATGACCGGTGAGTCCATCCAGACACATATTGATGGAGTCATCAATCAAAAGCGGAATTCCAAGGGCTTTGTTACAGCCCACATCCATTTTAAATTCTCCGGAACGGACAAGGTCAAGGCCGGACTGCCCGTTGAAGGTGGTAACCATAAATTTGTCCATGACATTGGCGCCCTTGAGCGCCTGCACCGCTCCCATCGCCGTCTCCTCATTTGCCCCGATGATGCAATTCAGCTCCGGATAGGTCTGCAGCCAATCCTCCGTCATTTTGATGGCCGTATCTGTCGACCAATCGCCATACTGCCATACCACCACATGGAATTGTTCCGGATAGGTCTCCTCCAAAGTCTTAAGAGCCTCAAATCTGGGGAAGCAGTTGGGATGGCTCGCAGCCCCGTAAATCATACCGACGTTCAGGACAACATCCGGATTTTCTTCCAGATATTTGGAGTACCAGTCAACAGCAATTTCTCCGATGGATTTGTCAAGATCCAGATCCACCGTGACCGTACACACATCTCCCATATCCCTCCAGTCAAGAATGGGAATCCCCGCATCCATCGCATCCTTTGCCGCCGGCGTAATGCCCGCCGCATCCACACAGTCTAAGATAATTGCGTCTGCCTTCATCGCCACGGCCGTCTCGATATCACCGATCTGCTTGTCCACCGAAGACTGGCCGTCCATAATATCCAGGGAAACCCGAATATCCGACCTGGTGCTGTTGAGATACTCCACATACGCCTCCGCATAGTCGATGTACATCTGCTGCGCCGTATCCACGTTGTTGACGCACCACGCAAAATTTAACTCAATCAGTCCGGCGCCATCTGCACTATCCGCTGCCGCTTTGGTATCCGCATTTGCCCCCTCCTCTGCAGCCGTCCCAGAAGTGGTTGCTTTCGAATCGGAATCATCAGAACCGTAGCCGGCCAGCATTACCGCAGCAGCAAGTGCCATCGCCAAAAAGAGTTTCGTCTTTTTCATTGTTTTCTTCCTTCCTGTTATTTGAATGATGAAGGTCTATGGTTTCTATATAGATTAATCCCACTCCAGGCCGCGCATCTTCTTAAAGTTGGCCATTGTCCGCTGAATGCTCTCCATCTCATCATACTTTGAGTAGTCCTGTTCAACCAAAATGTAAGGAATGTGATACTCATTTCCGACATCAATAAAGTCCTGAATCTTAAGCACTCCATCGCCGGGCTCAATGAAGAGCTCCGGGTCAATCAGATCCCTGAACTCGCCAAGGCTCACGATGCGGTCTCTCTGCACTCTGTCCCAGGCATTGAATCTGCTCATCTGGGAGAGGGGGAAATCCTTCTGGTGAAGGATGGCAATGCGCTCCTTATACTGCCTCATCAAATCACAGGGATTGATCAGGCCGATGATCGTCCAGTAGGTATCCAACTCAATCTTGAAATCATTGGGATCCGTATTTGCCATCAGGATGTCGAAAATGTTTTCGCCGTCAAACTGCTGATACTCATTCCAGTGATTGTGGAACAACAATTGAAGACCGTTCTCCGTACAAAGCTTCCCAAGCCTATTTAAGGACTCGCAGCGCTCAAGCAGCTGATCTCTGGAGTTAAATGTAATGTGGGGAATGGAGATATTTTTTGCCCCCAGATCCACAAAGTAGTCGATAAACTTCTTAAAGTACTCCAGATCCTCATAGAACCACATGACATCGTCACGGTCGCTGGGCATCACATGCGCGCCGATCACATCAATCCCCAAATCTCGGATGATCTCCTTCATCTCCTCCTTCGAGTAGCCAAACCCAATTCCAACATCCTTTTCCGCCGTGTGGTTTGCAAACTCGATTCCCTTGTAGCCGGCCTTTACTACCTCCTCCAATGTTTTGCGAGGATTCTCAGCCAAATGCTTCCGCACCGTATAAACTTGAAGACCTACTCTCATCTCTGTAACCTCCTAAGATTTTATTTATTTTCGCCCGTAATATCGGCACAATACACTTCTCTGTTCGTCTCGGCAGAGGCATAAAATGCTTCAATAATACAGGTCAGGTTCAATGTTTCTTCTTCTCTCACCACAGGCTCCGCTTTTCCCCTCAGCACATCCGCCACGTTTTTCAGGAGTCCCACATGGCCGGGGAACGGCAGCTCTTCGTGGTAATCATCCTCCGGATATACCTGCGGAATGGTGTCCGACTGCCATCCGGTAAAGCCTCCGTGAATGGACATAGGGAAATCATTTCCATATAAAAGTCCGGCCTTGGTGCCCGCGTAGCTTCTCGTCCAGCGATCCGGAAGATTCACCGCCCATGAAGTCTTAAAGTTGATCGTCTTTCCGCCCTCCAGACGAATCAGTCCGGCAGCCATATCCTCAACGTCAAATTCATGCCAATCGTACTCTCTGGGAGTGATGTGAATTCCTCCAAAGGCCCCTCCCTGCTCGGCGGAGGTTTGAAGCTCTTCCCCGCTGTTTGCAATCTTCATCCAGATGCTGCCGCTTACACTGATGGCCTTCGGATTCCCAAGACAGCTCAGCATATGGTCAATCTCATGGACGCCCAGATCGCAGAAGGGGCCTCCGAGATTGTACTCCTTCATATGAAAGAATCCCCAGCGGGGAACCCCGCGCCTGCGAAGAGACTCAAATTCCGCAAAATAAATCTCTCCCAATGCGCCGCTGTCAATCACCTTCTTTGCCGCCAGCCGGTGGGTTTTAAAGCGCTCCGTCTGTGCCGGGAAGAAGTGGACTCCATGTTTTCTGGCTTCATTAAAAAGCTCCGCCGCATCCGCATATTTCAGTGCGACCGGCTTTTCGCACACGACGTTCGCCCCTGCGCGAAGCGCCTTTAGGGACGCCTCCTGATGACCTGCATTTGATGTGGAGACAATCACCACATCCGGCTTCACTTCCTGTAACATTTGATCCGTATCTTCATAATATGCAGGGATCTCATACCGCTCTGCCGTCTCCTTTGCCGCAGAAAGCCTCATATCTGCCGTTGCCACAACATCGTACTCGTCCTTCAGAACCTGCATCGCCGGCAGGTGTGCCGCATTTGCAATCAGGCCGCTGCCAATGATTGCTGTTTTGAATTTTTTACTCATTCGTTCCTCTCCTTTATTTATTTATGTTAGGATCATAATCGACCTTTATCCATTCATGGGTTTCTGCCGAGAGGGATGCCGCCACAATCACGGCAAGGGTATTATGGCCATCCACCCCCGTCACAATCGGTCTCCGCTTCTCTAAAATCGCAGACACAAACTCATCGATAATTCCGCTCTTTGTCTGATTGGTATTGGTTTGAATTGCACCGATGCTGTATCTGATGGAGGTGTGGTCCGACATCTCAATCAAAATATCCGCATCCTGGCTTCCAAAGATTTTCATGGTGCCCTTTGTTCCATAGATAATGGTACTGTTATCCTCTTCCCCGTAGTTTGTCCAACTGACATCCATCACCCCCGGTGTCCCGTCTGTCAGATAAAACATACATACGGCATTGTCCTCCAGATCAATCAGCGAACCATCCTCATAGCGTTTGTCCAGAGTGTTGGTCATGGCAATCAATCTGTCAATCTCCAGCCCCGTAATATAGCGGATAATGTCAAGCTTATGGGAACCCAAGTCCGCCAGGACTCCGAAGCTGGCCTGACTCTTGTCAAAAAACCAGGTCTTGCTGCTCTGCTCCACGCTCCAGACCTCCGGGCCTCCGTGCTTAAAATTGCTTCTAATTTACAGCGTCCACCTCCGGGTCATTCAGGACCTCCTCCACGGCCTCATAGACACGTCCCTCGTAAAGACTGACCATCTCGGCAGCCCTGCTTACCGACCTATCAAAAAATCCTGTAATCTCCACATTGGGATTTGCAAAATATTCCGGTGCGTGTCTTGTAATGGTTATCTTCCCGCATCCTAACATCGCAACCCGAAGCTTCTCCATCATATGTACCTCCCTTTCTCAATGATCCGGGCCCCTTAATGATCGAAGCCTTTTAATGATCTGAGACCCTTAATGATCTGAAATTGTATCTTCCAAATGGCTTAAAGCCTCATCCAGCAATTCCGCCACCACCGCAATGACCTGCAGGCAAATCGGTTCCTTCTGTTCCGGTGTACTCTCGCGCACCTCTCTGCATGTCAGAGAACCAAATTTTTTTTCAAACTCCAAGTCGATCAGTGTCCCCGGTTTTAATGCCTTGCCCTCCAAAATATACGGCCTCTCCGAATAGGTTCCATTCAAAATGCGGTTCAATACCACGTGCATCGCCATCACCGGTCCGCATACCTGATACGTCCCGGCCGCATATCCCTGTGACATGGAAACCGCAGTATTGTGCGACACTGAAAGCTCATCTGCGTATGCACAGAGCAATGCCTGCGCACACCCTAACCCTTGTTGAAAATATTCAATCGCCTTTTTTTCATGACTTGTCTTCATCCCGTCCATACCAATCTTTCTAAATATTGTTTCTATTATTTCTAAATATAGTCAATTATCTATTTAAAATTGCTTTATTATATTTAGTCGCTTTTCCGACATTCATGTAAGAATATCTTTTTCAAATTATAGTTTTTTCATATTTCTCCGTGTTTTTCTCAGCTTATTTTCAATAATATCGCGATTTTCTAAATTAATCAAGCGTTTTTAAATTTATTTATATAAATTAAAGAGGCATCTCTCTTGATTTTTTTAATTTCTTTGCTATAATATTTTATAAGAGCAAAAGCAGTCGCCAGATATGCAAAATAAATAATTTTAAAAAAAAGAAGGAATTCATATGAAGAAACTAAAAAACAAAGAAATCGCAAGTATTCTTGGTATTTCACCCTCTGCCGTCTCCTTGGCACTCAATAACAAGCCTGGAGTTTCTGAAACAATGCGCGATAAGATCCTTTCGTTATCCGGGGCAAAGAACATGGATATTCCCCATTTCCAATCATCCGCCCCGCCAGAAACCTCCCGCTCCATTCTTTTGATCGTACACAAAAAGCATGGAGAGATTATCATTGATAAGCCATTTTTCTCAAACCTGATTGAATCTGTTCAATTAGAAACTCTCGCAAGAAATTATTCTTTGAAAATTATGTATTACACAAGCAATATGGATTTGGATGCTTTTATTCAACAGTTAAAAACCACTCCCGCAGACGGTATTTTGCTTCTCGCAACAGAAATGTTATCCGAGGACCTTCAATATTATAAACAGCTAAATCTCCCCATCGTCCTCTTGGATAACACCTTTGTATTTGAACAATTTGATTCCGTCACCTTAAACAACACTACCGCTATACTAGGCGCTTTTGAATACGCATACCGTTTGGGACATAGAAATATTGGATACTTAAAAAGCAGTGTTTTTATCAATAATTTTGATTTTCGTTTTGACGGATATTTGCGGGCCCTGCGGCAATTTACGTTGGCAGACCCCAAACCGCCTGTCTTTTCCTTACATTGCAACATTGAACTGGCCTATTTAAAAATGAAAACAATCCTTGATCACCTTCCAGCGGATTTCAGGATGCCTACCTGCTTTCTCAGCGATATTGATTACATCGCAATTGGTTCCATGAGAGCATTCCAAGAACATGGATATCGAATTCCGGAGGATATTTCTATCATTGGATTTGACGATAATGCGGCCTGTGAGGTATGTGTTCCCCAATTAACCACCATAAGAGTCAACCACACAGATATCGGCCGCATCGCAGTTGACAACCTTTTCGCACGGATCAAGGAGCCTCACAGTTATAATGTACACATTCAAGTTTCAAGCGAACTAATTGTCAGACAAAGTGTAAAAAGTATTGGTTCCTCCAGGAACAATGAAGGCAAAGGCGCGCTCAAGTGAACAGCCAGAGCTGCTTAGGATGACATTGACATCAAAGGTTTACGTTGGTTCAGAATATAAAAAGAAAGGGAGACCATAATTATTTCTTGGATGTAAGGAAATGGGTCGTTTTTAGAATTTCATGAGGTCAGGGATGGAAACCATCTAGAACTTGGAGTGATATCCGTAAAAGAGCCATTTGAGAATCAATTGAGATACTCTGTTGGAATGGGTATGATCCATATATAAATTAGAGTATATTAACAAAATCCGAAAATTTAGACTTGCATTTTTCCCCGCTTTCCGTTATACTGTTTTTTGTAGCGGAGACATAGCTCAGCTGGGAGAGCGTCTGCTTGACGTGTAGAAGGTCGCAGGTTCGAGCCCTGTTGTCTCCAGAAAACAAAAGACCCTGTATTTGCGGAAACTGATAAACGGTTCCGTAAATACAGGGTTTTTGACAAAGAACATGTTTGAATTTTCGGTGGAGACAACTTTTGGAAGTACGATACTCGAAACAGGCAATTAAATTTTTGAAAAAGCAGGATATAGTAACAAGAAAACGTATTGTAAACGCGATCTCCCTCCTTCCTGCCGGTGATGCAAAATCTTTACAGGGCCGAAGTGGATATCGCCTTCGCATCGGCGACTTCCGCATTATTTTTGATAAGCAAGGGAATATTCTTTATATCGAAAAAATTGGGATGATATTGAAGCGACTGAACCAGATGAAATTGACTTGCTCATGCTTGCACAAATCGAAACAGATCCTGACTGCCATGAATTTGTTTCCGAAAAAGAGGCATTAAAGGAGCTTGGAATCGTCTAAAAGATAAGTACACATCTTAAAAAGAAAGCGGCCCATTTCAGGCCGCTTTCCCTGTTCAGTTCCAGAAATCCGTTCCCTCAATTCCGATCTCGGAGGCTTTGAACACCGGATCCTTTCCCTCCTTCTTCTGCCTGCAGTAATCCTTATAGGCCGCCGTCACCTTTCCGCTCAGAATGACGATGATCGGAAGATTGACGACGCACATGCAGGCCAGGGCGAAGTCGGCCGTGTTCCACACCAGATCCGCCTGGGCGACCGCCCCCAGGAATATGATTACGGCGCCGAACAGCCGGTAGCCCGTGTCCATCCACCCGGGCATGTGGTTCTTGAAGATAAATTTCCAGGCAGAGCTGCAGTAAGAGAGATTTCCGATCATGGACGTAAAACAGAACAGTGCGATGGAAATCGTCAACAGGTAATAGCCCGCCTGTCCCAGGACGGAGCCGGCCGCCGCCTGCACGTATCCGATTCCCGCGATCTCGGCCGTGGGCTCAATCCCGGAAAACAGGCACAGCATAGCGGTCGCCGTGCAGATGACCAGCGTGTCGATGAACACGGAGAGGATCTGCACCAGTCCCTGCTTCACCGGATGGGAGCATTCTACAGAAGAAGCCGCATTGGGCGCCGAGCCGGTGCCGGCCTCGTTGGAGTAGACGCTCCTCTTGATGCCCATCATCAGGCAGGAGCCGGTAAAGCCCCCAAAGATCGCCTGGAAATCAAAGGCGTCCCGGAAAATTCCGCCGAACATGATCGGAAGGCTCGAAATGTTGAAAACCACCACGATCAGAGAAACCAGCAGGAAAATCACGCTCATGGCGGGAGCCAGGACACTGTTGATCTTCGCCAGCCTCCTGCCGCCGCCCAGCACGCAGATTCCGACGATCACCGCCACCGCCGCCGCAATCACGTAGGGAATGGCCGTGGAGAAGAGCTCGGCCCTTCCTCCCGCATAATAGGAGAACGAATCCACCATGTTGTAGGAACACACCATGTTAAAACCGACCGCATAGATCAGGAACAGGAAAACAGAATAGATCACGCCCAGCCACCGCAGGTTCAGGCAGTCCTGCATGTAGAAGGCGGGGCCTCCGTAACAGGTGCCGTCCTTGTCGTCGCTCTTCCTTTTATAAATCTGTCCCAGGGTCGTCTCCACGAAAGTGACCGCCCCGCCGAGGATTGCCATGACCCACATCCAGAACACGGCTCCCCGCCCTCCCAGGCAGAGGGCCGACGCCACGCCGACGATGTTTCCGGCTCCCACCTTGGCGCCCACCGTCAAAAACAGCATCTGCAGGGAAGAAATGGACTTTTTATTGTCCGGCCGCTCTTTGAGAACCCGCACCGCATCCCCCAGCCTCAGAAGCTGCACGCCCTTCAGGCGAACGGTAAAATAAAGCCCCACCGCAATCAAAACAAACACTAAAATATTGTTATACAAAAAATCGGTCATCGTCCCAACCAAATTAGCCATACATTACCCCCTTTGTAAATTCATCCCTCTGGCTTATCCCACTGTCTCGTGAACCTTAAGTTCCAGCACGTCCGGCCTCGCATAATGCCCGCAAGGGTCAAATTCCATCCGGCTCGCCGGCACCTTCTCCATGTCCAGCCTGGCGTAAATGATCTCCTCCCGGTTCCAGACCGGCTCCGTCACGTAGTTCCCGTAAGGGTCAACGACGCAGCTCCCGCCGGGCATGGGAATCTCCGGCAATTTTTCAAGCTCCTCCGGGCAATTCAGCTCCTTCGGGTAATTCTTTTTGGTAATGATCATGTTGCTGTTGATAAAATAGCAGCGTCCCTCCATGGCGATGTGCTTGATGGTGGAATGCCATCCCTCATGGCTGTTGGTGTTGGGCGCAATGTAGAGGGTAATGCCTTTTTCATACAGGGCCACCCTGGCCAGGGGCATGTAGCTCTCCCAGCAGATCAGCGCCCCCGCCGGTCCCCAGGGCGTATCGGCGACCGGAAAATAATTCCTGTTCCCATCCCCCCACACCAGCCGTTCCGTGCCGGTGGGTTTCAGTTTCCGATGCACCGCCGCCAGCTTTCCGTCCGGCGAAAAGATGATATTGCTGTTGTAGAGGGTCGACGTGACCGCATCCCGTTCCGAAATCCCGATGCTCACGTAAGCCCCGACTTCCTTCACCGCCCGGCCGATCTCCTCCGTCTCCTCCCCGGGCACCACCATGGAGCTGTCGTAATACCGATACCAGTCCTTCCGGCCTTCCTCCGTCCGTTTCCCGATGGTAAACCCGAAGGTCATTCCGTAAGGATAGCCGCTGATGAAAAGCTCCGGAAACACGATGAGCTCCGCCCCGTTCCTTGCGGCCTCCCGGATGCCCTCGACGACCTTCTTTACGCAGGCCCCCTTGTCAAACATGACCGGTTCCGCCTGCACAAGCGCAATGTTGCAGTACCTCTTCAAATCCCTCATATACCTTTCCTCCTTGACAAAAGCATATCATACTGATATTCTTGAGAAAAGCGCAAATATATCAATAAATATTTGAGGAATTCGCAATATGGACGCAGAGAAATGCAGAGTACTTTTAGAAATCATCACCTGTGGAACCCTCTCCGGTGCCGCCGACAAGCTGGGATACAGCCCCTCCGGAATCAGCCGCATGATGGATGCGCTGGAACGGGAATTCGGCTTCCGCCTTCTCCTCCGGGGGCGAAACGGAATCTGCCCCACCAGGGAATGTGAAACGCTCCTCCCCAAGATCCGAGAATTCGTGGAAAAGCAGGAGCAATTGCGGCTGGAAGTGGCCGGGATCAGCGGCCTGATTGCCGGGGAAATCTCCGTCGGAACTCCCTATCCCGCCTATTATGACCCCTTTTTCCGGCTGATCGCCAAGTTCAATCAACAATATCCTCAGGTCCGTGTCAACATTCTGAGGGGCATGAGCAGCGCCCTGTGCGCCGCCGTGGAGGACGGAAACGCCGACTTCTGCATCGTCAGCAAGCGAAAGGGCGACTTCTGCTGGATTCCCCTGCGGCAGGATCCCCTGGTCGTCATCCTGTCCAGGAACCATCCCCTGACAAGGCAGGACTCCGTCCCCCTTTCCGTTCTGGAGACGGAGCCCTTCCTCCTTCCAAGCCCTGACGAGGAGACGGACGTCTACAATTTTCTGACCGCCGCCGGCATCCGCCCCGGCACCACCCTGCCCTGCCAGGACATCCAGGCCGCCTACTACATGGCGGCCGCCGGCCTGGGAATCACCCTGGACAATGCCATCTTCGCCAGCCGCTTCCGGGACGCCGTCTGCACCAGGCCCCTCGACCCGCCCCAGCACATCTCCATCGGCATCGCCGCCCCCCGTCTGGAGCTTCGCTCCCCCGCCGCCCGGAAATTCCTCGCCCTGGCCGGGGAGTTTTTTCCGGCGGCCAGGGAGATGACAGCCATAAGTTTTTCATGAAGTCTCTTGATATTATTCCACCAACTGAATACAATAGAAACCATAGGAAATCCAAAACCAAAACAGAGGATGCTCCAAAATGATTGACATTGCTTCTATATTACAATCAAGTGAACGCATTGATATCGAAGTAAAAGCTGCGGGCAGAGGTATCCCGAACAGTATTTGGGAAACATACTCTTCATTTGCAAATACCTTTGGCGGTATCCGAAGTGCCCCGTGCAGACCGAAGGGACAAGCCTGTTTATATCGGCCAGGATATGTTCAAAGGAACATTCAAGAGAAACCATGAGGGAGACTACCATTGCTCTGCTGAGGAAGTAAAAGCAATGCTTCGCGATCAGGCAGATACTCCACAGAATGCCCTGCTCCTTGAAAATCTCCTGATCGATGACTTGAATCAGGAGTCCATTCACCGCTACCGAATCCTATTCAATAGCTTCCTATGGAGGCTTATTCGTGGTGCACTGGAAATGATTTAAAAAAATTTCTCTCCATATGCACAGGTATCCAACATACTGTTTTGCAAAGAGCGTCAAAATTGAAAGCCCATATACAGCGGCTACCCGGACGCGC
>CAJUOF010000255.1 GCA_910587905.1 uncultured Lachnospiraceae bacterium | reverse complement strand
TTTTTAAGGCGGGAGTTTTGGCTTTCAGGAAGACGGCCATGGCGGTGCCGAAAAGGGCGAGGGCCATGATGAAAAATCCGGGCAGGATACCGGGATCCAAGCCGGCGCTTCCAAGCTGGGTGATGGCGGTCGCCACGAAGACCCAGTGGGTTCCGGTGATGACTAAGAGGGGCGACACGGCGGCAAACAGGGTCCAGGCAAGCCAGGATACGTGGTCCTGGAGCCAGAAGATGGCGCCGGACAGGCCGTTCCCGATGAGGGTCCCCAGGGGGCCGATGGCCAGCAGGCCGACCAGGGAGGAGAGGAGCAGGATGACCAGGGGGGAGAGGATGTCGTCCACCACCTTCGGCATCAGCTTATGTACCAGTTTTTCGATCCAGACCATGGCGGCTACCAGAAGGATCACGGGGATGGTGCTGTAGCCGTAAGAAGCCTTCACAAGGGGGATCCCCAGGAAGGAGAGCGCCTGCGTGCCTTCCGCCAGTTCCACGAAGCTGGGGCTCATGAGGGCGCCCACGGCCCCGATGGCCAGCACCGTGTTGACCTCAAAATGGACCGAGGCCGTATAAGCCAGGAAAAAGGGCAGGAAATAGAGGGGGGCGTCCCCGATGAAGGAGAGCACGGCCTCCGTGGGAGTCCCTTCTGCCAAGAGCCCGGTCATGGTAACGATGATCACGAGAAGCTTGACCAGGCCTCCGGCGATGACGATGGGGATGATCGGGGCCATGCAGCTTGAAACATGGTCGATCAGAACGGTCAGGATGTTTTTTTTCACATTTTGTTCCATGGGTCTGCCCTCCGGAAAGATTTCTGTGTAAAAACCAAAGAGATTATAGCATCCTTTGGCCGGGGGCGCAAGGATAACATGAAGTCCGGCATCCCCGGCGGGCGAAGGGACCGTGCCGGTTTCCGCTTCCCCGGCTCACTCCTCCAGCCTGGCGAGCCCCTCGAGGGAGGGCGATACCACCATGGAATAGTTGGTGTGGTAGATGACGAAGCCGGGCTTGGCACCGTTCACTTTCTTTACCTGCTTTCGCTCCACATAGTCGATCTCCACCTTGTCGCCGTCTTTTCCCTTGGAATAGAAGGCGGCCAGCCCGGCGGCCTCCTCGAAGAGCCGGTCGGGAAGCTCCTCCTTGGGCTTTCCGCCTGTTTTGGCGATGACGTGGGAGCCGGGAATGCCCTTGGCGTGGAACCACAGGTCGCTTCCGGAAGCCAGATGGAAGGTGAGCTCTTCATTCTGCAGGTTGTTTTTCCCCACATAGAGGTGGTAGCCGTCGGAGGATAAAAAGTGCAGGGGGACGCTGGTGATCTTCGCCTTTTTGTCCTTCGGCCCCCGTTTTTTGACGAGGCCGGCTTCCCTGAGTTCTTCCTTGATCTGAAGGAGATCCGCCTCCCCGGCCGCAATGTCGAGGGCGGAGGAGACGGATTCCAGGTAGTCGATCTCGTCCTTTGTCTCCCGGATCAATTCTGTGAGGGCCTCGAAGGTCCGTTTTAATTTCCCGTACCGGTCAAAATATTTCTTTGCGTTTTCCTGGGGTGTCAGGGTGCCGTCCAGGGGAATGGTCACGGTCTCATTGGTATAGTAATTGAGAGCGGTGAGGCTCTTGGCCCCCGGCTCAAGCTCATAGCCGTAGGTGTTGATCAGCTCTCCGTATACCCGGTACTTATCCCGCTTATGAGTATCCTTAAGCTGTTTTTCCTGCAGGTCGTATTTTTTCCGGTTCCGCTCCAGGGCCGTCTGGACCGTGTGGCGCAGCTCCGCCGACTTCTGGCGGATGCGGACCACGGCCTCCCTGGCGGCATAGTAGGTCTCCAGGATCTCGCTGACGGAAGAAAAATCCCGCCGTTCATAAGCGCTCAGGTGGGAGAGGGGCAGGGCGGAAAATTCGACGGGGACCTGCCGGTCATAGAAGATGCAGGGGGCGAAGCTGCCGCTTTTCACGTCGTCCATCATCCGGGAAAAGACGCCGAACAGGTGCGTCCTTTCCGGTTCGGAAAGACTTCCCGCGTCCCTCTTTCCGTCTAAGGAGGCGAGATGGCAGATCTCCTCCGCCATGACCGGGCTTAAGCCCGTGAAGCCGGTGTAGAGGGCCTTGGAGAGGGCCATGGGTTTTTCCGAGAGGACGGCAAAAAATCCCTCCTCTGTCACGGTGAGAGGATCCTTTTTCCGCATGGTGTCCGGGATGAAGTAGGGCCGTCCCGGAAGGACCTCCCGGACGGAGCTCACGGACAAGGGGATGTGCTTGATGCTGTCGATGATGGTGTCCTTCTCGTCGCAGAAGATCAGGTTGCTGTGCTTGCCCATGAATTCCCCGATCAGCTTTTTCCGGCAGACATCGCCCATCTCGTTCAGGTGCTCGATCTCCAGGACGAGGATCCGCT
>CAJUOF010000254.1 GCA_910587905.1 uncultured Lachnospiraceae bacterium | reverse complement strand
GCCCGGCGTGGAAAAACTGGTGCACGGCTTCATCGACGATACGGGGATCTACAATTTCGCCCCCTACACCCTGGCCTGCTGGCAGATAGGCACGGGCTGGGGGAATAAGCACTGTATCGGCTATGAGCTGTGCGAGCTGGAGACAAAGGCGGAGTTCGAGCGGGTCTGGAACAACGCCGTCAACCATTACGGAAGTCTCTGCAGGAAATACGGGCTGGCGGCGGACCGGGTGATCGGGCATTACGAGGCCCACGAGAAGGGCTTCGCCTCCGACCACGACGACCCGGCGCCCTATTTCCGGCGGTTCGGGAAGACCATGGCGGATTTTCGGAGGGACGTGAGACGGATTTTGGAAGGGGAGGAGATCCCGACGGAGGACGGCACGGCCGTCAAGAAGACCTATGAGCCCTGGGCCCACGGCACGGTACAGAAGCTAAAGGACGGCGACCAGCTCAACGTGCGGACCGGCCCCGGGATGAGCTACGGACTGCTTTCTGCCTGGCCGAAGTTAGACGAGGGCAACGAGGTGGACGTGGTGGAGCTCTATGAGAATGACTGGGCCAAGATCAACGTCAAAAGTGCGAGGGGCTATGTCAACTCCTGGTATTTAAAAATAACCGAGGCCGGGGCGGACCCGGGGACGTACCCGGTGTGGGTCGGACGGGCGGAGGGGCTGGGCGGCGCCAGGCTCAACGTGCGGACCGGCCCCGGCGCCTCCTACGACCTGCTTGCCGCCTGGCCCAAGCTTGGAGAAGGGAACCTGGTGGACGTGACCGGCGAGAGCGGCGGCTTTTACCAGGTGCGGATCGCCGGGGAGCATGTGGGTTGGGTCAGTAAAGATTATTTGGTGCGGGCGTGAATGTCCGCACCTTTGCGCTTCCTGACAGTCGGAAGTGCGGACATTTACGCCTTCGGGCCGCCCGCATCTTGCCAGGAGGCGGAGGTGTCTGCTATAATCCCTATAGAGAGACGGAGGATGCGGGGGGAATGGCCATGGCAGAGAACAAATATTTTAAACAGGCGCTTTCGGATTTTATGCTGGACGCGGCGGGGGGCGGGGCGGTCCGCCATCTGGTGAAGCAGGGCCTCACGGTGCGGCAGATCGCAGGGCGGCTGGACTTCCCCCTCCCCTATGATAAAGTGCGGAAGATGGCCTGGGAGGCCCTGGTGGAACAGGGGACGGTCCTTCTTTCGGAGCCGGGGACGGCGGGGCCCGGGGAGCGGGCCGTTTACGTGAAGGAGCAGGGAGAGTTCGGAAGGACGAGCTTTCGGCGTATCCTGGTCCCGGAGGAGGACCGCAGGCGGACCCGGTGGAGGGAATTCGAGTACGGGGAGGAAAGTGTGCCGGCCTTTTGCCGGCATCTTTTGGAGGCCTGCGGGGAGAACGGGAGGGAGTCGGCCTACGCCTCCTGTGATTTCGGCATTCTCGCGGCCAGGGATGCGAAGGAGTATCAGAAGCTTTTGCAGGTCCTTCATGAGCGGCAGAGGGAATACCTGGAGGGCCTGCCCTGGCCGAGAAAGCGGGTCTACCACCGCCTGGACCCTGTCTTTTCGGAAATCATCCTGACCCTGGCCGGGGAACGGCAGTACCGAGGGTGCTGTTATTTTCTAAAGACCGGGGAGAAATTGTTTTTACGGTGAGAGGACCTTGATTTAGGGAAACGCCGATGAAGGCGTTTCCTTGGCATGATTGACAATTTTATCGGAATGACTTAAACTATGCTTAAATAAATGGTAAATAAACGGGATATTTAGGGAAACCGAAAGAAGACGGAGGTATTTTCATCGGCTTATGGGACAGGTGAGGAGCGTAAAGCTGGAGGACATTGCGAGGGAGCTGGGGGTCAGCATCGTCAGCGTCTCCAATGCATTGAAGGGGAAAAAGGGAGTGAGTGAAAATCTCCGTCTGCGGGTGCGGAAAAAGGCGGAGGAGATGGGGTACCATCCGGGAACGGAGCCTTCCGCTTCCCAGGGAGGGGCGGTTTATATCGGCGTGGTCATTGCGGAGCGCTATGTGAAGATCTATCCTTCCTTTTATATGGACGTCTACCGGCAGATCGCCCAGGAGGCCTCCGCTGGGGGGTGCCTGACCGTCCTCCATATCGTGGAGCAGGCGGAGGAGAAGAACGGCCAGAGGTTGAAGCTGTTCATGGACATCCAGGTGCAGGGGGTCCTGGGGGAGCTGAATGCCGACTGTGTGAGACAGATCCGGAAAAAGAGCGGCGTGCCCCTGGTCTGCGTGGATTTTTACGGGATGGACCCGGCCTTTGACTATATTGCGGTGGACAATTTCCACGGGATGCAGAGACTGACCCAGAAGGTGATCGACTGCGGCCATGAGAAGATCGGGTTTGTGGGGACTCCCCTGGCGACGGAGAGCATCATGGACCGGTACATGGGGTACTGCAAGGCCATGGAGGTGAACGGGCTTTCCCTGCGGGAGGACTAGCTGATCTACGACAGGGAGGAGGACGGCTACACGACGATCCTGGACGTGAGCCTTCCGGAGGAGCTTCCCACCGCCTTTGTCTGCAACTGTGACCGGAGCGCCCGCCTGCTGATCGAGCAGCTTGCCAGGCGCAGGCTGAGGGTGCCGGAGGATGTTTCGGTGGCCGGCTTCGACCATTCCTATGTCAGCGTGGCGGAGGGGCTCACCATGACCACCTATGAGTGCGACGAGCGGACGCTGGCACGGGAGGGGCTTAAGACTCTGCTGAAGCGGATGGAGGGAAAAGGCGGACCCGCCGGGATCCGGATCATAGAGGGAGAACTGGTGGAGGGGAATACGGTTGCCACACTGGAGAGGCAGCCTTGAAGGGGCGAGCGGAATGGAAGGAAATGTAAAGCTTAAGGATATTGCGAAGGCGCTTGGGGTCAGCGTGGTGACGGTCTCCAATGCGCTCTCGGGGAAGAAGGGGGTCAGTGACCAGGTGCGCCGGGAGGCGGTGGAAAAGGCCAGGGAGCTTGGATATGACCTTCATAAATACGAAAAGAGGAAGAGCGACAGTGCCAAGATCGGCGTTTTGGTGTCGGAGAAATACGTGACCATCGGCGTTTCTTTTTACTGGGCCCTGTATCAGCAGGTGGCCTGTGCCGCCTCCGCAAGGCAGAGTTTTACCATGATCGAGATCGCGCAGAACGGGGCGGAGGAGAGCGGGGAGCTCCCGAAGCTTTTGACGGAGGGGGCCGTCGACGGCCTGATCATCATCGGAAGGATGGAGGAGGCTTACATGGAAAAGGTGATCGCCGCCGCCGGGGTTCCGGTGGTGCTCCTGGATTACCACAATGATCGGTTTCCCTGTCTGGCGGTCATGTCCAACAATTATCTGGGCATGTACCGGGCGACCCGTTATCTTCTGGAACGGGGCCATCGGGAGATCGCCTTCGTGGGTTCCGTGAAGGCCACGGACAACATCATGGACCGGTATTATGGCTACTGTAAGGGACTGAGGGAGTACGGGATCCCCATCCGCAGGGACTGGGTAAACGGTGCAGCCCAGATATCTGAGACCTTTGTCGGATGGACATTATTATCCGAAAGATTATGCCATGGCCGGCATTTCTCATTTGTTGTGTGATGC
>CAJUOF010000253.1 GCA_910587905.1 uncultured Lachnospiraceae bacterium | reverse complement strand
GATCTACACTCTTTCCCTACACGACGCTCTTCCGATCTGATGAACCGGATCTATGACAAGGAGCAGTATTTGGCTCTCGCAGAGAAGATCAAGGGGGAAATTCCGGACTTGTCCCTGACCACGGACATTATTGTGGGCTTTCCCGGCGAGACGGAGGAAGACTTTGAGGAAACGCTGGACGTGGTGCGCCGGGTGCGCTATGACAGCGCCTTTACCTTTCTCTATTCCAAGCGGACCGGGACTCCGGCAGCCTCCATGACAGAGCAGGTGCCGGAGGAGGTGGTAAAGCCCCGGTTTGACCGGCTTTTAAAGGAGGTCCAGCGGATTTCCTCGGAGGTCTGCGGAAAAGACGTGGGGAAGACCATGACGGCCCTCATCGAAGATGTGGATACCCACGACGGGCGGCTGGTGACGGGGCGCTTAAGCAACAACATCATGGTCCATGTTCCGGGGGATGCCTCGGACATCGGACGGCTGATTCCGGTGGTACTTGTGGAATCAAAGGGATTTTATTACATGGGAGAAAGGCTTCCCTGAACAGGAGGGCTTATGGACGTGAGAGAATTTTGGGCGGATGAGGGAAAACGCAGGGTGGCTGTGATGGCCTCTTTGATGGTCGTCTTTTTCTCCTGCGTGCTGATCCTCGTCTGGTCTTTTTCGGCAGAGGTGTTGAAACCGGCCGGCTTCGGCTCTCTTTCTCCTAAGGCAGTGGTGACGGTGAATCCCTGGAGGCTTCGCCTTTCCGCTCATCTTCCCGGTGTTTATAGTAAGCCCTCCACAGATGCGGGGGGCAAGCTTACCTACGAGCGCTTTTCCGACGGCGATACCATGTACTGCGCCTATTTCGGCCTTTTGAACATTCGATCAGGCCCAGACAGAGAGTCGGCTGTGGTCGCCAGGGCTTCCTACGGGGACTCGGTCCAAGTGTTCTGGAGGGACGCTTCCGGCTATGTGCGGGTCCGTTACCGAAAGCCCCATGTACGGGAGACGGTGGAGGGCTACTGTGTCATGGATGAGCTTTCGGAGGCTCCGCCCTCGGACGGTCGAGTGTTTCTGGACGTTCCAAGTTATAAGCAGTATGACTCCCGCTGGGGAGAGCTTTCTCTGGGGGACAGCTATGAGACCATCGCCTCCGCCGGATGTGCCACCTCCTGTCTTGCCATGTCCTACTCGTATCTGGAGGGAACGGCGACCACGCCGGACGGCATGGAAGAGCGGCTGTTTTATGACGAGCACGGAAGGCTTGGCTTTCCGAAGGTTTATGAGAAGGATTGGGATGGAAATTATCTGGAGCACGCGCTTGCTCAGCTTCGCAGAGGAGTTCCCGTACTCATCGGAGGCTTCACCGAGGACGACCGTCCCCATTGGGTTTTGATTACCGGATATGTGGGGGACGGCTTGGAATTACATGCTTCTGATTTCTTGATCCAGGATCCGGCCTCCGAGGAGCGGCCCACTCTGGCAGAGTTTATCCGGGATTATCCGGTTCACGATAAGATTGTCTACTACAAAGGAGAGGTTTGAACGTGGCGACCCAACGACAGTTATCACCGATGATGCAACAGTACATGGAGACCAAAAAACAGTATCCGGGCTGTATTCTTTTCTATCGTCTGGGAGATTTTTATGAGATGTTCTTCGAGGATGCGAAGACGGTCTCCAAGGAGCTGGAGCTTACGCTGACCGGAAAGGAATGTGGTCTTTCAGAGCGGGCGCCCATGTGCGGCGTCCCTTATCATGCGCTGGACACGTATTTAAGCCGCCTGGTCCAGAAGGGCTACAAGGTGGCGATCGCCGAGCAGATGGAGGATCCCAGACAGGCGAAGGGGCTGGTCAAGCGGGAGGTGATCCGGGTCGTGACGCCGGGCACCCTCTTAGACAGCCAGGCCCTAGATGAGTCGAAGAACAATTATCTCATGTGCATTGTCTACATGGCTAAGTCTTTCGGCGTGGCGTTGACCGATATCACCACAGGGGAATTTCTGGTGACGGAACTTTCTTCCATTCGGGCTCTCCTGGACGAGATCTATAAGTATACACCCTCGGAGATCATCTGCAACGAGGCCTTTTACATGTCCGGCGTGGATTTGGAGGCCCTTAAGGGGCGGGTGAATTTTCTTGCCACGGCCCTGGACAGCCACTATTTTGACGAAGACCTCTGTGGGGATACTCTGAAACGGCATTTCCATGTGAACCGGCTGGAGGGCCTGGGCCTAGAGGATTATAAGATCGGCCTGATGGCTTCCGGAGCGGCCCTTTTGTATCTTTTGGAGACGCAGAAAAATTCCCTGAGCCACATCACGAAGCTGACGCCCTACCGTTCGGGGAAATACATGCTCCTAGACACTTCCACCAGGCGAAATCTGGAGCTTTTGGAGACACTTCGGGAAAAGCAGAAGAGGGGCTCTCTTCTCTGGGTTCTGGATAAAACCAGGACGGCCATGGGGGCCAGGCTTCTTCGGAGCTTCATCGAACAGCCACTTCTTGACCAGGATGAGATCGGGCGCAGACAGGATGCGGTGGAAGAGTTAAACGGAGCCTACATCACCAGGGAAGAGCTGATCGAATATTTGAATCCCATTTATGACCTGGAACGGCTGATCGGTCGGATTTCTTATCAGACAGCCAACGCCAGGGATTTGATCGCCTTCAAACATTCTCTCCAAATGCTTCCCCACATCCGGCTTCTGTTAAAGGAGCTTCATGCTCCGCTTCTCGGGGAGCTTTATGAGGAGTTTGATGCCTTGACGGATCTTGCGGACCTGATTGAGCGGGCCATCGTGGACGACCCGCCCCTTGCCGTTCGGGACGGGGGGCTCATCAAGGAGGGCTTCCATGAAGAGGCGGATAAGCTGAAACGGGCAAAGACAGAGGGGAAGACTTGGCTGGCCGAGCTGGAGGCCAAGGAGCGGGAGCAGACGGGCATCAAGAATCTCAGGATTAAGTACAACAAAGTCTTCGGGTATTACCTGGAGGTGACCAATTCGTTTCTCTCCATGGTGCCGGACCATTATGTGCGCAAGCAGACGCTGACCGGTTCGGAACGGTTTACCACAGAGGAGCTTAAGAAGCTGGAGGAGATCATCCTGGGGGCGGAGGACAAGCTCTTTCTCCTGGAATATGACTTGTTCTGTCAGGTCCGAAACGACATCGCCGGTCAGGTCGAGCGGATCCAACGGACGGCACGGTGTGTCGCCTGGGTGGACGTGCTCACCTCCCTGTCTGTCGCAGCCACGAAATACAATTATGTCCGGCCGTCCATCAACGGGAAGGGGATCATTGACATCAAGGAAGGGCGCCACCCGGTGGTGGAACGGATGATGCGGGACAACCTGTTTATCGCCAATGACACCTATCTGGACAACGGGGACCACCGGCTGTCTGTCATTACCGGGCCAAACATGGCCGGAAAGTCCACCTACATGCGCCAGACGGCCCTGATCTGCCTGATGGCCCAGATGGGAAGTTTCGTGCCGGCAGGGTCGGCCAATATCGGCATCTGTGATCGGATTTTTACCCGGGTGGGGGCTTCCGACGACTTGGCCAGCGGCCAGAGCACGTTTATGGTGGAGATGACAGAGGTGGCAAATATTTTGCGCAACGCCACCAGGAACAGCCTTTTGATTTTGGATGAGATTGGGCGGGGCACCAGCACTTTCGACGGCCTGTCCATCGCCTGGGCGGTCATTGAATATATCTCCAACACGAAAATTTTGGGAGCCAAAACGCTCTTTGCCACCCATTACCACGAGCTGACGGAGCTGGAGGGAAGCCTCAAGGGGGTCAACAATTACTGCATCGCCGTCAAGGAGATGGGGGACGACATCGTGTTCCTGCGAAAGATCGTAAAAGGGGGCGCCGACAAGAGTTATGGCATCCAGGTAGCCCGCCTGGCCGGGGTGCCGGAGCCGGTTCTTGCCCGGGCGAAGGAGCTGGCGGCGGAGCTGGCGGACGCGGACATTTCCGCCCGCTCCCGGGAGATCGCCGGGGCAGAGAGACCGCCGAAGAGCCACGTGCCGAAGCTGGACGAGGTGGACTTAAAGCAGATGAGTCTCTTTGATACCATGAAGGACGACGACGTGTTAAAGGAGCTGGAGAACATGGAGCTTTCCGCCATGACGCCCATCGATGCATTGAATACACTGTATCGGATGCAGAATAGTTTGAGGAATCGGTGGAAGTAGAGGAATGACGGAAGAAAATCGGTTTCTTTCACGCCAGAACACGCTTCCGGTCTCCGTTCCACTCCGGTCGGTGCCAAACGAGCGTCACTGGCGCTCGGCACCATGAAAGCTCGCAGCGGTACGTAAGAGGCTTCTCTCGCTTAGGCTCGGAACCCTCTAAGTACCGGCGGCTTTCATACGGTTCTGGCTTAGAAAAAACCGATTTTCTTCCTGGTTGTACATAAAATGGGCGGAGAGCCCAGTGTGTGGGGGCTCGACCAAGAGAGTGCAGGAGCACGAGTCAGAAAAAGCTTGGAGTGTGGGGTGCCGAGTCAAGAAATCTTGGAGTGCGGGGCATGGAAGGGAGGAAAAACATGCCGGAGATTAAGGTGCTGAGTCAGGAGACCATCAATCAGATTGCGGCGGGGGAGGTCATCGACCGTCCCTCGTCCGTGGTCAAGGAGCTTATGGAGAATGCCATCGACGCAGGGGCCACGGCAGTGACCGTGGAGGTGAAGGACGGCGGCATCTCCCTGGTCCGGGTGACGGACAATGGCTGCGGGATCGAGAAAAACCAGATTCCGACGGCGTTCCTGCGCCACGCCACCAGCAAGATTCGAGGGGCTCTGGACCTTCTGACCGTCTCGTCCCTTGGGTTTCGCGGGGAGGCCCTCTCCAGCATTGCGGCCATCGCCCAGGTGGAGCTTATCACCAAGACGGCGGGGGAGCTGACGGGGGCCCGCTACCTGATTCACGGCGGGGAGGAGATTTCCATGGAGGAGATCGGCGCCCCGGAGGGGACCACCTTTCTGGTGCGGAACCTGTTTTACAACACGCCGGCCAGAAAGAAGTTTTTGAAATCTCCTCAGACGGAGGGCTCCTACATCAGCAGCCTGGTGGAGCGGATGGCCCTTTCAAGACCGGATGTCTCCGTCCGCTTGATCCAGAACGGCCAGAACCGGCTCCACACGGCGGGAAACCATAACGTAAAGGATCTGATTTATATGATCTATGGCCGGGACATCGCCGGAAACCTGCTGCCCGTCGAAACAGAAAAGGGGGCGGTAAAAATTTCCGGTTTTCTCGGAAAGCCCGTCATTTCCAGGGGGAACCGAAACTATGAGAATTATTTTATCAACGGGCGCTACATCAAGAGCAGCCTGATCAACAAGGCCATCGAGGACGGGTATCATTCCTACATGATGCAGCACAAATATCCCTTCGTGGTGCTCCATCTGACCCTGGACCCGGAGCTTCTGGACGTCAATGTCCATCCGGCCAAGATGGAGCTTCGGTTCAGCAATCAGGAGGAGATCTACGAATTGGTCCGGGGGGCAGTGAGAGAGGCCCTTGCGGGAAGGGAGCTCATCCGGAAGGTGGGCCTTTCGGAGCCAGGGGAGGCTTCCCGGGGCCGGACCTTCCCGGACAAAAAACCTTCCGGGCGGGCGGAGCGGGGGCCGGAGCCCTTCGAAGTAAAGAGAAGTCTTGCCCAGGTTATTCCCCCGGTGGAGCCGCCGAAGTTCCTGCGGGAGCCTGCGGCCTCTTATCAGGTGAAAAAAAGTCCCGCCTCCGTGACAGCTCCTTTTCAGGAAAAGCCTCCGGTTCCGGAGATTTCGGAGACGGAATTGATTCCGGAGAGGGAAGCTTTCTTATTAGAAAGGACGCCGGTGGGGGAGGAAAACATCCCCGCAAGTCCGATGCCGCAAAAAGAATCCGTCCGTCCGGAGGAAGGGGGCACGGCGGGCGGAAGGCAGTTGGAGCTTTTCGAGGAAAAGCTTCTCTCTTCCGAGGCCAGGGCTCAGTACCGGTTCATCGGCCAGCTCTTTGAGACCTACTGGCTGATCCAATATAAGGAAGACTTTCTGATCATCGACCAGCATGCGGCCCATGAAAAGGTCCTCTACGAGCGAATGGTGAGGGAGCTTTCGGAGAAAAAGATTTACGGGCAGATGGTGAGCCCGCCCATTCTCTTGACCCTGAGCATGAGGGAGGAGGAGGTTCTTCACCGGTATCGGGAGAAATTCTCCCGGATGGGCTTTGCGATCGAGCCCTTCGGCGGGAAGGAATATGCGGTGAGCGCCGTTCCGGCCAACCTTTACGGCATTGCCCAGAGAGAGCTTCTTTTGGAGCTTCTCGACAGCCTGACCGGCGAGCTCTCCAGGGAATCTGACGAGTTGATCTTGGAGAAGTTAGCTTCCATGAGCTGCAAGGCCGCCGTCAAGGGGGGAGACCGTCTCTCCCTTGCGGAGGCGGAGACACTCATCGACGAGCTCCTCACCCTGAAAAATCCTTACGCCTGTCCCCACGGCAGGCCCACCATCATTTCCATGAGCAAGCGGGAGCTGGAGAAAAAGTTTAAGCGAATTGTCTGAATACAAATGAAGCCAGGAGGTCACAAGGTGAAGCTGTTTGAGCTGTTTAAAAAATCGGGAGAAAAAGAGGCTGTCCGGGAGGGCGGGGAAAAGAGCGACATGCGGGAACTGGAGATCTACTCCGGTATGCGGGTGGTGGTGGAAACCCCTGATGGACGGCTGCTCTTTATTGCCAGGCTGCATGAGCCGGAGAGGAGCCGGGCGGAGCTTTTCCAGTATTCGGACGGAGAGATCTTCCGGGATACCGACACAGGGGATTTACAGGGAAAGGATGCCTTCCATGTAATGATTCGTGGCTATAACGATCGGAGGAGAAAGGCCGTTTTGATGGAGGGGGACATTGCGCCGAAAGAGAAACATACCTGGCAGGTGGAACACCTTTCCATCACCAAAATAGAAAATGAACGCTCGTTCTCACGTCTGAGCACGGATCTGGAAGGGACGGTCATGGCAGAGGGTGAGACGGAGGAGAGGCCCTGCTGCTTTTTTGACATCAGCGCGGGCGGGGCCAGTATCGGCTCCAGATACCGTTATCATAAGGGAGACCATCTTTTTTTAAAGACAAAACTGTCCGAGAGCGGTTCCCCCTTTGTGGTGTACTGTGAGGTGCTGCGGGTGGTGGAGCGGGAAGCGGAGCAGTTTGAGTATGGATGCCACTTTCTGGAACTGACGAATGCGGACCAGGAATTTCTCGTGAGGAGCATTGCCCGTCTGGGGGAAAAGAACTGACGGCCGCTTTCTTTCCCGCCGTCGGTTCGATCATGTCCTGAAAGGAGGAGAGGGAAAACGTGAGCGAGGAGCGAGTCGCATATCTGTTTGATTATTTCATGCACAATGGGAATCTCTATTCTGTCTTGCTTTTTTTGCCGATCCCCATCCTGGCTTTTCTCCTTATGCGGAGCAGCTGCAAAGAAAAAAAGGTGCTGCTGCAGATGCTGTTTCTGACTGCCGCAGTGTCACTGGGGCAAATGCTGGGGCTCGTCGGACGCATGGCCCGCGCGGGGGGATATGCGTATCAGGAAATCATTCCCGCAATGATCGCCTATCGGGTCGTGGTGCAAAGTATCCTTATCCTGATTGTCTGGCTCAGGCTCAGGAAACGGGCGGCGGCGCTGATTCTTTTTCTCGTGCTCTTTCTTCCGGGGATTTTTGCGGGAATCTGGCCAACCTTTGCCGTAACGGTTGGAATTTATTACCTGTGTGTCAGGAGTCTTATAAAAAACAAATACCCGGATTCAGGGAAACCTTTGCTTCTGATCATTTTAACTGTTTTGGCGATGTCTGTCGCCGTGGAGAGAGAGTACAGGCAGAATTTTAAAATCAATGAAAATTTGGGCTACGCCTGCCTTGCGATCGCCCGGGAGCATTTTTCAGAAGAGCTTTATGCCGATGCCATTCCTTATTTCGCGGAGGCTCTCGAGAGGTGCCCGCAGTGGTTGGAGGACATGTACCTGGCAGAGTATGCCATTGCGCTGGCGGAGACGGGAGATTCCGTCCATGCGGAAGAAATTATGGAAAAGGCACTCGAGAAAGGACTGAACGAACATGAGGAATATGTTTTTCTGCTGCAGGGATACCTGGCCTTTGCAAATGGAGAGTACCAGAGTGCTTCAGAAAACATAGAAGATCTGGTGCGCATATACGAAGGGTATCTCACTGTGGATTCTGATCCGTTTTTGGAGGACTATGCGTTTCTGCTTTATGGACAGGCAAAGCAGCGGTTGGGAGCGTGTACCGAGGAGGAAGCACAGGAGACGCTGCGGGAACTCTTTGATTTAGAAAAATACCAGCGGAACAATCAGTGAAAGGCCCGGCAACGAGGCAGAAACCGTGGAGGGAGACGAATGTTCAATGGGAATTTTGATACGGAAATAAGGCCAGATGACGAGGAACTGCTCCGGTTAAAGCAGTTTCCGTTTTTAGTCCCTCTGCCGGAAGAGATATCGGATATTCTGAGGAAGGGACCGGAAACGGTGTCTGAGGTTTTGCCGGGGGAGAAGGGGCAAACGGAAGACGACGGGACACCGGCGGAGAATGTGGGCGGCCGTAGGGGAATCATTTATGGGATACTGGCCGTTTTGGTGTGGTTCATAGGAATGCTTTCCTGCATAAATCCGTTTTGACTGGCTATAGACTTTTGATGCGAGGGTTGTCTGACATGAAAAAGCCTTTATTGATTTTAACCGGCCCGACGGCCGTGGGGAAGACGGCCCTCTCCGTGAAGGCCGCCAAACGGTTTGGCGGGGAGATCATCAGCGCCGATTCCATGCAGGTGTACCGTGGGATGGACATCGGCTCCGCCAAGGTGACAAAGGAGGAAATGGACGGCGTCCCCCATCATCTGATCGACGTGCTGGACCCGGGGGAAGCCTTCCACGTGGTCCGGTTCAAGGGGATGGCCCAGGCTGCCATGAACGGAATCCATGAGCGGGGACATCTGCCCATCCTCACCGGAGGCACCGGATTTTACATCCAGGCCCTTTTATACGATATCGATTTCACAGAGAATGACGCCGACCCTTCTTACCGGGAACGGCTGGAATCCCTTGCGAAAGAGCGGGGGGCCTCTTATCTCCACGGCCTTCTTCGGGAGCGGGACCCGGGGGCGGCGGCGGAGATCCACGAAAATAACGTGAAGCGGGTGATCCGGGCCCTGGAATTTTATGAAAAGACCGGCAAACCCATTTCCGAGCACAATCAGACAGAGAGGGAGAAGGAATCCCCCTATCGGTTCGCCTATGTGATTTTGAACAGAGACCGGGCGGAGCTTTACCGGAGGATCGACCTGCGGGTGGATGCGATGCTTGAAAAGGGGCTTCTCGACGAGGTGAAAAGGCTTAAGGCCATGGGTCTCACGAAGGACATG
>CAJUOF010000252.1 GCA_910587905.1 uncultured Lachnospiraceae bacterium | reverse complement strand
TTATGCAGAAACCAGACCGGTATCCGTCTTTTCTGATGACGGAGGACGGAATCTATGAAGGTCAGGCGGAATTGGGAGAGGGACAGTACGTATCTCTGTCAGCGGAAAAATCGGGAGAAACGCTGTTTTTAACAGTAAAGTCTCAGGACGGCAATGCTTCGGAGTTCGTGTTCGATGATATTGGACGGGAGCTTTACACAGGGCGGGCGGAGGGCCTGGAGAGAGAACTGGAGGGGAAAATACCGGAATATGAGATCCTGCTGGACGACATAGACGGAGACGGCGTGGAGGATCTGCTGGTGGCCTTCGCCAGACGCCGTCTCATAAACACACCGTATCCGGAAGACCGGTATTACCTGATGGCCTACAGCCTTCTCTGGGTGGTGCATCGGACGGACGATGACGGCTGGAGATGTTCGGAGACGCTCTTTTTCTCCGACTGCAGGCCGCATCTTGAACAGGACCGGCTTATTTTCAACGATACCTATTTGGAGTTTTATGGGTTTGAAAATGGGATATGGGAGATCAAGTGACCCGCCGGCACAGTACAAAATGCCTCGCAGGATGTATAATCAATACATCTCATGCGGGGCATTTACAGTTCGTCGATATGGGAGGCCAGGGCTTTGACGGAGCGCCAGAACTGCTGCCGTTTATTCTGATCGCTGCCCTTTAACAGGGACGAGATCTCCGCGGGAAGGGAAGCCTCCTGCAGCATGCGGTCAAACAGTAGGTAATCGGCGCTGACGTCGAGGACGGATGCCAGCCTGCACAGGCTTTCCACAGAAAGCTTGCGGGAGCCGCGCTCGATATGGCCGATAAAAGAAGAGGACAGGTCGCAGGCCTCGCCCAGTTGTTCCTGGGTCAGACCGATGTGTTCACGCCGCCGGCGTATCCGTGTCCCGATTTCCACATAATTGACGGACTCGTTCATAGCTGCCTCCTTATAGGTAGTATAAGCTTTTTTTATTCATTCATGAATGCACCATAAGAAGCGAATATTGACTATAAGAAGTTTATGAACTATAATAAAGAAGATGGAAAGACAATCAATCCAAAGAAAGACAAAGGAGGAAGAAACATGTATTGTCCGGAATGTGGAGCAAAGGTAAAGGGGAGTGAAAAATTCTGTCCCACCTGCGGGGCGGCGGTGTCCGGCGTATCCAGGACCGGCCGGGAGGACGCTGCGGTTTCCGGCCGCCCGGTGCGGCAGGGGACGGAGGAACTGGTGCTGCAGCTTTCCAAAAAGGTGCGGGTGGAGGCGATCGTCTGGTGCGTCGTTGCGGCAATCCAGGTTCTCGTGGGATTTACTCTGATCAATGAGGGCTCCCAGCTTGATACGCTGGGTTCTGCGTTCGGCATTGCAAACGCGGGGGCCGAGCGAAGTGGAATGGGTGTCATCATCCTGATCGTCGCCGCGGTGAACTTTTATGTATGCAGCAGGGATTTCAAGTACAGCAAAGAAGTGCTCGACCATCCGGTGGGGATCGTCAAAAAGTACCGTCCCCTTGCCGGACTCGTGATCAACTTAGTCTACAACCTGATCGTTGGCGGGATCATCGGAGCGGTGGGCAGTGTGTTTTGGTTTATCACAAGAAGCTTCGTTATGAACAACGAGAAGGAGTTTGAGGCCATCGAGGCAGGATACGGGGGAAAAGCATGACATGAAATGACGGCGTGGAGTTTTTTGCAGGACAAGGCGGCGCAGCCCATCCGGGCTTCGCCGTCTTGTCCTGTCAAAAAAAATAAAAATGTGTAAAAGCACTGCGAAAGCTGTCCCGGCATAGACTATAAGAAAGAACTTGCCGGAGCAGTGTTTCATGAAGACTTTCTTAAAACCCCTGACAATTTCCGAGGAAAAAATTTTTTTAGAGCAGTTCAGACAGGGGGAACAGGAAGCAAAGCATGTCCTGATCGAGAGAAACATGCGTCTGGTGGCCCATATTGTGAAAAAATACAGTCAGACGGATTATGAGATGGAAGATTTGATCTCCATCGGGACCATCGGACTGATCAAGGCCGTCGACACCTTCAACCCGGACCGGGCGAGCCGGCTGGGGACCTACGCGGCCAAATGCATTGACAACGAGATCCTCATGTTTCTCCGGGCGGAGCGGAAACGGGGGCGGGAGGTCTCCCTCTATGAGCCCATCGGCGTGGACAAAGAGGGAAATGCCATCAGCCTGGTGGACGTGATCGAGGCGGAAAGCAGGGACATGACAGAAAAGGTTTCCACTGACCAGGATATCCGCAGGATGTATCACGCTTTTCAGGAGACTTTGAGTGGCCGGGAAAAGCAGGTGATCGCCATGCGCTACGGGCTGTTTGGTCAAAAGGAGCATACACAGAGGGAGGTGGCGGCTGTCCTTGGAATCAGCCGTTCCTATGTAAGCCGGATTGAAAAGGGGGCACTCTTAAAACTTCGAGGGGCCTTATAGTCTCTTTTTTATTATGGAATTCAAACATTTTTCTTATGTCTTCAAAAAATCCGCCGATAAAAATAACATAGGACATAATAAAAGATACCTGTAATCCACATGAGTACAGGCGGCAAAATAGAAGACCAAGGGGTGAAGAAAGTTTATGCGTATTGCACACAATATTTCAGGTATGAATACATCGAGGAACCAGGGAATTGTCAAGACGAAGTTGGGAAAATCCTTGGAGAAGCTGTCTTCCGGATATCGTATTGTACGTGCAGGCGATGATGCGGCAGGGTTGGCCATTTCCGAGGGGATGCGCTCCCAGATTGCCGGACTGAACCAGGCTATGCGCAATGCAGCCGACGGAGTTGGCATGGTAAATACAGGTGAGGGAGCGCTGCAGGAGGTTCACGCTATGCTCCACCGTCTGGAGACTCTGGCGATTGAGTCTGCCAACGGCACCTTCAACACTGTTGCGAGAGCGAATGTGGATCTGGAGAAGCAGGAAATTCTGGAGGAGATCGATCGGATTTGTGAGAATACGAATTTCAATGAGAATGCGCTGTTCGATTCCGGCAAACCGCCTCTGATTGAGCCCCCGGAAGCGAGTGATAAGGTGACATTCCAGATTGGTCCGTCGGGAGAGGAGACTATGGAAGTGACGCGGTATTATATGGGTTCCACGGCTCTTGGTCTCAGAGGCAAGGACGGCAATACCGATATGGAGCTTGGGACGCCGGAGTTGGCCAACGCGGCGATCGATACCATTGCCCAGGCAGTGCAGGCTGTGACTGTAGTTCGTTCCGAGTTTGGTTCTGCCCAGAACCATCTGGATCATACCCACAACAGTCTGAGTGTGACGGCTGAGAACATGCAGGCATCTGAGAGCAGGATCCGCGATGCCAATATGCCGGATGAGTTTACGCAGTTCACTTCCCAGAATATCTTGATGCAGGCCACGGTATCCATGCAGAGCCAGGCAAACGCCGTGCCTCAGAGTGTACTTACGCTTCTTCAGAATGCTTGAATCGTTTTTTCTAATTGAATTGTGATTGGTGATTGAAAAGCAGCCAGGCGGATAGCCGAAGCTGCTTTTTTATGCACACGGGCCCAAGAGGAAATTTGTCAGCAAAGCCGACAGGGCCCGGCGCGGCGAGTAGGGAAGAAGAGGCTTCCCCACTCGATTATACACGGGCCCAAGAGGAAATTTGTCAGCAAAGCTGACAGGGCCCGGCGCGGCGAGTAGGAAAAAAGGTACTTCCCAACTCGAAGGGACTATCCATTTTTTCCGACTTGTGTTATGATAGGCTTATCAAATACAGTTATGGAAATAACGGAAATGGAGGAAAATGATGAAAGCAAACGCAATCTCTGCCGCGGAGGCGCTGGAAAGGCTGAAAAAGGGGAATGAGACCTATTTATCGGCGAAATCCAATCCCGGAGATGTTTCTCCCGAGGTGAGAAAGGCCACCTGTGAGGGTGGGCAGCATCCCTATGCGATCGTTGTGGCCTGCTCCGATTCGAGGGTGATTCCGGAGAGCATTTTCTCTGCGGGGATCGGCGAACTGTTCGTGATCCGTGTGGCCGGAAACGTCATGGACAAACATCAGATCGGAAGCGTGGAGTATGCGGCGGATCATCTTGGCTGCAAATTGGTGGTGGTCCTCGGCCATGAGCACTGCGGTGCGGTGGGTGCGGCTCTCACCAGCAAACCGGAAGGCTTTGTCAAGTACATAACGGACGAGATCTGCGAGGCCATCGGGGACGAGAAGGATGAGTATAAGGCCTGCTGCCTGAACGTGAACCGGGGCGTTTCCATCCTGAAGGAGAGTCTCAAAGTGGGAGATGGGGATGACCTGAAGGTATGCGGCGCATACTACCGGATCAGCGACGGTGCCGTGGAGTTTTTTGACTAACATAGAAATTTCAGATCGTTTTTAGAAAATGGCGGACGGGGGAATCCTGTTCCGCCAGCTTTTTGGCGTCGGATACCAGATGGCTCTGTCCCGTTTGGCGGCGGGCCGTCTGCGGGAGCTTGGGCGGGAGGAATGATATGGAGGCGCTTACCTTGTGGGAGCATGACATTCTGTTTTTTATCCAGGAGTCCATCCGGGCGGATTGGCTGGAGGGTTTTATGAAGGCGGTGACCTTTCTGGGAAACGGCGGGTGGTTCTTTATTGCGCTGGGAATCCTTCTGGCGATTTATCCGAAAACAAGGACCTACGGTTTTCTTGTGTTGGCGGCCCTGGCGGTGGACGCCGTGGTTTTGAATTTGGGCCTTAAAAACCTGGTGCAGCGGGTGAGACCCTACGACCAGTTTCCGGATTTGATCCTGCTTATAGAAAAGCAAGTGGATTTCTCCTTCCCGTCGGGCCATTCGGGCTGTGCCTTTGCGGCGGCGGGAGTGTTTCTCCTGGCTCCTCCGAAGGGGAAGCGGGCCTTTGGCTGGGGGATGCTCATCCTGGCTGTGATCATTGGATTTTCCAGGCTGTACGTGGGTGTCCATTTTCCCACGGACGTGCTGGCCGGGGCGGCCATAGGTTTCCTAAGCGCCCTGTTGGTGGTGTACTTATACCGCAGACAGGAAAGGCGGGAGAGGGCGAAAAAGGCCGGGCCGGAATAATACAGGCATAGATGAACTCAGAAAACGAGATTTTTACAGAAATGGGGAGGAATGGATGTCTTACTGTACGGAATGCGGAACGAAGCTTGTGCCAAAGTATCTGGAAAAGGAAGGGATGATTCCCTGGTGCGAACGGTGCCAGGCCTACCGGTTTTCCACCTTCAACGCGGCCATCAGCACCATGGTCTACGGCCCG
>CAJUOF010000251.1 GCA_910587905.1 uncultured Lachnospiraceae bacterium | reverse complement strand
GCCTACAAGGGAAACGTGGAGGACACGGTGTTTCAGTTAATCGGCGGCATTCGTTCCGGCATGGGGTACTGCGGGGCGCCCGATATTCCGACCCTGCAGGAGAAGGCGGAGTTCGTGAAGATTTCTGCGGCTTCCTTGAAGGAGAGTCATCCCCACGACATCCACATCACGAAGGAAGCGCCCAATTACAGCGTGGAAGAGTAAAGCATACGGAAGGAGCGGCGAGGGAGCCATGAAGAAAGAACCTTTTGTAACATTGGAGCAGCTAAAAGAGATTGAGAAGACCTATCCGACACCCTATCATCTCTATGATGAGAAGGGAATTCGGGAGAATGCGAAGCGGGTGAAGGAGGCGTTTTCCTGGAACGAGGGCTTTCGGGAGTATTTTGCGGTGAAGGCCACCCCCAATCCCTTTTTGATTAACATTCTGCGGGAGTACGGCTGCGGCTGCGACTGTTCTTCCATGACGGAGCTGATGCTGGCGGACGCCGTCGGGTGTGCCGGGGATGAGATCATGTTTTCCTCCAACGCAACGCCGGCGGAGGAATATCAGTTCGCGAGGAAGCTGAACGCAACCATCAACCTGGACGATTTTACCCATATCGAGTACCTGGAGAAATGTGCGGGGATCCCGGAGACCATCAGCTGCCGTTACAATCCCGGCGGCATCTTTAAGATGAGCAACGGGATCATGGACAATCCCGGCGACGCCAAATACGGTTTTACCCATGAACAGATCATCGAAGGATTTAAAATCTTGAATCAAAAAGGCGTGAAAACCTTTGGGCTCCATGCGTTTTTGGCCAGCAACACCGTCACCAACGAGTATTATCCGATGCTTGCGAAGGTGCTCTTTGAGCTTGCGGTGGAGCTCAAGGAGAAGACAGGCGTCTCGGTGAAATTTATCAACCTCTCCGGAGGCGTGGGTATTCCCTACCGGCCGGAGCAGGAGGGGAATGACATCCTGGCGATCGGAGCGGGCGTGCGGAAGGCCTATGAGGAGATCCTCGTTCCGGCGGGTCTTGGAGATGTGGCCCTCTACACGGAGATGGGACGGTTCATGATGGGGCCTTACGGCTGTCTGGTGACAAAGGCCATCCATCAGAAGCATATTTACAAGGAATACATTGGCTGTGACGCCTGTGCGGCCAATCTGATGCGGCCGGCCATTTACGGGGCCTACCACCATATCACGGTGATGGGGAAGGAGAACGATGTCTGCGACCACAAGTACGACGTGACCGGATCCCTGTGTGAAAACAGCGACAAGTTCGCCATTGACCGGATGCTTCCGAAGGTGGATGTGGGGGATTTCCTGGTGATCCATGACACGGGAGCACACGGCTATTCCATGGGTTATAATTATAACGGAAAGCTCCGTTCGGCCGAGCTTCTTCTCAGGGAGGACGGAAGCGTGCAGATGATCCGCAGGGGCGAGACGGCCCATGACTATTTTGCAACCTTTGATTTTTGTGATGTCTTAAAAGATATCCAGTGGCAGGATTGATTATGAAGAACATCGACACGGTGCTTTTTGACCTGGACGGAAGCCTTCTTCCTATGGATCAGGATGTCTTTGTCCGGCTTTACATGGAGGCCCTTGGGAAGACCTTTGCGCCGGACGGTTTCGATCCGAGGAGACTGACCGGCTCCGTCTGGAAAGGCGTGGAGGCCATGATCGGAAACGACGGTTCCATGTACAACCGGGAGCGGTTCTGGAGGGTGTTTTCGGAATCCATGGACCGGGACATGGAGGCGGAGGAGCCCCGCTTTGTGAAATTTTATGAGAATCAGTTTGGGGAGGCGAAGGCGGCCACCGGTTTTTCGGAGCTTTCCGCAAAGGCTGTCCGTCTTCTTAAGAGAAAGGGCTATACGGTGGTTCTGGCGACCAATCCGGTGTTCCCTTCGGTGGCGACTTACCGGCGGATGCGGTGGGCGGG
>CAJUOF010000250.1 GCA_910587905.1 uncultured Lachnospiraceae bacterium | reverse complement strand
GGGACGTGGAGGAGGACGATCCGGCCTGTATTGAGTCGGAACGGATTGTCATGACAAAGCGGGAGACCTGCGTGTCGGAAGAGCGCGTCCAGACGGGAGATGGGGCAAAGCTTTTGACGACGTATAAATCGCCGCTCTATGATTTGGACGGAAGCGTGATGGGCACGGTGGGTGTGGCCATCGACGTGACCCAGGAGCGGGCTTATGAGCAGGAGATCATGCAGAAGAACCGTACCTTGGAGGCGATCTTTACGACCATGGACTGCGGCGTGATGTGCCATACCATGGACGGTTCCCGGATTTTGAGTGTCAACCGGGCGGCCCTTGAGATCCTAGACTATGGTTCCCAGGAGGAACTGGAGGCAGACGGGTTTTCCATGGTGGCGAACTCTGTTCTAGATGAGGATAAGGCTTATTTAAGGAAGGCGATCACGGGACTTCAGACGGAAGGCGACAGTGTGAGCGTAGAATACCGTGTTCAGCATAAAAACGGAGATATCCTGCATGTGATGGGAAATATCAAACTTTTGGAGGAGGACGGGGAACGGTTTTATCAGCGGTTCCTTTTGGACTGCACGGCACAGAAGCAGCAGGAGAAGGAGCATGAGAGACGGCAGATGGAGCTGGTCCATGCCCTGAGTATCGATTATACGCTGGTCTGTTTCTTTGACCTGGATACGGGGACGGGGAACCGGATCCGCCATGAGGAGGATGGCGACAGCGTTTTGGAGGAGATTTTCGAGGGGGAGCTTTCTCTGGAACAGAGTATGGAGCGTTACATAGAAGAGTTTGTCCATGAGGATGACCGGGAAGAGATGCGGGGATTGATCTGCCGGGAGAGCTTGGAGAGGGAGCTGGCGAAAGAGCGGCAGTGTTATAAAAATTATCGCACGTTCAAGAATGGGAATGAGAGGTATTTCCAGATCAAGGTGGTTCGCGCGGGCGAGTGGACGGACAACAGAGGAATTGTTCTGGGCTTTCGCAGTGTGGATGAGGAAATCAGGAATGAGATGGAGCAGAAGAGCCTTCTGGAGAATGCATTGACGCAGGCTAACCGGGCCAACCGAGCCAAGAGTGCATTTCTTTCGAACATGTCCCACGATATCCGCACGCCTATGAATGCGATCGTCGGCTTTACGGCCCTTGCCCTCACGCATATCGAGCGCAAGGAACAGGTGAAGGAATATTTGAAGAAGATCATGACCTCCGGAAATCATCTGTTAAGCCTGATCAACGACGTGCTGGACATGAGCCGGATCGAGAGTGGAAAGATGCATTTGGAGGAAAAGCCCTGCTGTCTGCCGGACATTCTCCATGGGCTCCGCAATATCGTGCAGGCGGACATTCATGCAAAACAGATGGAGTTTTACATTGACACGGTGGACGTGTTTGACGAAGAGATCTACTGTGACAAACTGCGGCTCAATCAGGTGCTGTTGAATCTTCTCGGCAATGCCATCAAATATACCGGCATGGGCGGGATCATTACCATGCGTATTATTGAGAAGCCTGGGGCACCGGCCGGCTATGCCAATTATGAATTCTGCATTCGGGACACCGGAATCGGCATGAGCGAGGAATTCATTTCTCATATTTTTGAGCCTTTTGAGCGGGAGAAGAATACGACCATCAGCGGAATCCAGGGTACTGGTCTCGGTATGGCGATCACGAAAAATATTGTGGACATGATGAACGGCACCATTGAGGTGAAGAGCAAGGAGGGGGTCGGGACGGAATTCCTGGTTTCCTTTACCTTCCGTCTGGATTCCTCGCAGAGGGAGCCCAAGGATATTCCAGAACTGAAAAACTGCCGGGCGTTGGTGGTGGACGACGACTTTAACACTTGTGACAGCGTGTCCTATATGCTGGGGCAGATCGGGATGCGGGCGGAATGGACCATGTCCGGAAAAGAGGCGCTTCTCCGCACCCAGCAGGCATTGATGCGGGGGGACGAGTACAAGGTCTACATTATCGACTGGTTCCTGCCGGATATGAACGGCATTGAGGTGACGAGAAGGATCCGGAAGGAGATGAAGGAGGACGTGCCGGTGATCGTCCTGACGGCTTATGACTGGTCGGATATCGAGGAGGAGGCCAGGGAAGCCGGTGTCACGGCCTTCTGCAGCAAGCCGTTGTTCTTATCGGAGCTTCGCAATTGTCTCTATTCGATTGTCAATGC
>CAJUOF010000249.1 GCA_910587905.1 uncultured Lachnospiraceae bacterium | reverse complement strand
CTTCCGATCTCTGAGAAAGGAGGTTCTTATGAATTTTAAATTTGCACACAACAATCTGAATGTATATGACCTTGAGAAATCACTGGATTTTTATGAGAAGGCCCTGGGGCTCAGGGAGGTCCGCAGGAAGGAGAAGGAGGACGGGAGCTTTATCCTGGTGTACCTGGGGGACGGGCAGACGTCCCACGAGCTGGAGCTGACTTGGCTTCGGGACATGGACAGGCCCTACAACCTGGGGGACAACGAGATCCATCTGGCCTTTACCGCAGCGGATTTTGAGGCGGCCCATGAAATGCATAAGGAGATGGGCTGCATCTGTTTTGAGAATCCGGCATGGGCATTTATTTTATCTCGGATCCGGACGGCTACTGGCTGGAGATCATACCGGAAAGAAAGTAAGGGATAAGGGCATGGAATGTGGAACGAGGAAAACGGGAGTAGAGGGGTACGGCGAGATCAGGGAGCGGGACGGCGTGGCGGGTCTGCTTGCGCTTCTTTCACGGGAAGGGCTTCTTTTGGAGGCGTCGGAGGGAATCGAGGCGATCCGACCGGATTTTTTTACCACCAATTCCAGGGAGTCGAAGGCGGGCACGTTTTTTGTCTGCAAGGGCTACACGTTTAAAAAAGAATATCTGGAGATGGCCGCCGGGCAGGGGGCCGTCCTCTACATGGCGGAGACGGATTACGGTGTTTCGCTGCCGAAGATCCTGGTGAAGGACGTCCGGCGGGCGGCTTCCCTGGCGGCTCGCTGGTTTTACGGAAATCCAGGGGAAGCGCTGTTTGTCACGGGCATCACCGGGACGAAGGGGAAGACCACCACGGCCTATATTTTAAAGTCAATTCTGGATACGGGAAGGCCGAGGAGGACAGCAATCTTTTCCACCATGGAGGTGTTCACGGGAAGGGAATCCCTGGTGAGCCATCTGACGACGCCGGAACCGGCGGAACTTCAAGCCTATTTTCGGGAGGCGCTGGAGAACGGCTGTGACCACGTGGTCATGGAGGTTTCTTCCCAGGCCATGAAGCTTTCCCGTGTCTATGGGGAGCGGTTTCCTGTGGGAATCTTTCTCAACGTGGACGAGGACCATATCGGCGGGAAGGAGCATGCCACCCTGGAGGAATATGTGAGCTGCAAGATCGCTTTTCTGGCCCAGTGTGACACGGTGATCGTCAACAGGGAGACCCGTTTTTTTGACCAGGTCATGGCCGGATGTGCAGGGCACCGGGTAATTCTCTACGGTCACGACGATTCCTGTGACGGGAGGATCCGTGGTATCGTGTCGGATGCGTCGGGGAGCCGGTTTGAGCTGGGCTATGAGGGACGGTGGTATGCCTTTTCGACCAGTCTGGTGGGGCGGTTCAATGTGGAAAATCTGACGGCGGCAATCCTGGCGGCCTTTGTCATGGGTATTGACGCGGGGACGATCCAGGAGGGAATCCGTTCCGTCCACGTTCCAGGCCGGATGATGGTCATGGAGCATAACGGAATCCGTATTGTGGTGGATTACGCCCATAATTATCTGAGCTTCCTGAATGTGTATCAGGCGGTGAGGGAGACCTTTTCGCCAAAGCGCATCCATGCCGTGTTCGGAAGCCAGGGAGAGCGGTCCCCAGTGCGGAGAAGGGACGTGGGCGTGCTGGCGGAAAAATATGCGGACTATGTCTACCTGACGGCCGACGACCCCGGTTATGAGAACGTGACGGACATTTGTGAGGAGATCAGGCGCCATATTGCGAAGCCCTGCCGGATCATTCCCGACCGGGAAGAGGCGGTGTGGACGGCCCTCTCGGCGGCGGAACCGGGGGATGTGGTGATCCTGGCGGGGAAGGGGGCAGAAGAAACCCAGCGGGTGAGGGACGGGTTCGTCCCCTATATTTCGGATATCAAGGCGGCCCAGCAGTGGATCGCCGCACAAAAGAAGGAGGGCCGGTGAGCAAGTCACCGGCCTTTATACAATGAAGAAAAAAAGGAAAATGATCAGTTAAAACCGTAAATTTTCTGAGTGATGTTGTAGGCGATCACGGAGATCGTCCGTCCGACGGAGCCCGGCAGGTTCATGAAGATGCCAAGGATCGTGCGGAAGCGGAATTTCCGGTAGAGGGAGAGATTCGCTTCCCGCAGGTACTGCCAAAGCGCTCTCTTCCAGCGAAGATGTTCGGGGGTGCCGGACTTGATCGCCATGATGGAAGAAACGCTCATGATGATGTTGAGATAGGAGCACATGTTTTTGCACTGGGTGTCGCTTTTAAAATGGACGCCGGATTTCAGCAGGACGTCAATCATCCGGTAATTGACCCGGTATTGCTGGTCCAGTCTGGAGATCATGACGGATTCGTTGACCGACTGGTCCTCCCTGCCGATGAGATAGCGGTAAAAATCCACGTCGATATAGTAAATGGTGTTCACGTAAGGCATGGGCTGGAACACGAACAGGTTGTCCACGTAGAAGGTGTGCTCCGGAAGCTTCATGCCGCACAGACGCAGCACGTTGGTCCGGTAGATGACCGAGTGCATCAGGATGTAGGTGGTGGGCGGCAGGGGCTTCACATCGTCCCAGGTAAAATAGGTGTCCGTGGGAAAGTACTTCCGATAGTGCATGATCTTTTTATGGGAAGCTCCCTGCTTTTCATAGACGTAGTTGGAGAGCAACAGGTCCGGCAGACGGTCTTCGCATGCGGCGGTGCGCAGGAAATCCAGAATGCTCCGGTAGGCGTCCGCGTCCACCCAATCGTCGCTGTCGACCACCTTGAAAAACAGGCCGGCGGCATGGGCGAGTCCCGTGTTGACGGCGCCGCCGTGGCCGGAGTTCTCCTGGTGAATGGCCTGGATGACGTCCGGATGCTCGGCCGCCAGCCGGTCGGCGATCCTGGCCGTGTTATCCCCCGACCCGTCGTCGACGATCAAAATCTCAACCTCCTTCCCGCCGGGAAGGAGGGATTCGATGCAGTGTTCCATGTATTCCTGCGAATTGTAGCAGGGTACTACGATTGATAATAATTTCATGAAGTATACTCCTTGGGTGAGTTTTGTATATCACTCTACAAGTTAGTATACTCTTTTTTTGAAAAAGTTGCAACGGTGCGCGCCGGACAGATTTTTTATTTTTCAGCAAATGTTTGCTGCAGGGCGGTGAAACGGTCGATGACGTCTTCGATGGAAAGCTCTTCGGCGCCGGTAATGTAGGTGCGAACTTTGTTGTGGAAGCGGTCGGTCCAGTGAGCGGGGATGCCGGAGGAACCAACGACGGCGCCCACAAGACTGCCGCAGGTGGCCGCCGTGCAGTCGTTGTCCAGGCCCATGGCGACGGCGTTTGCGATGGTTTCGGTTAAGTTCAGACCGCCGAGTTTTAGGGCAAAGACGATGAGGCAGGCGTTGTTGTTGGTGTGTACCGGGTTCATGCCGGGGAACCGTTCGTCCACTAGAGCCCGAGCCTGTTTGTAGTCGGTGACGGCAGGGGCTTTTTCCAGGGCCCAGGAAACATCCCGGTAGAGAGCCGAGGTATGGGGGATTTCGAGAAGGCCCATGCGGACGGCCGCCAGCGGGTCAGCTACGGTAAATGCGGCGGCAATGGAGGCGGCGAAGAGCATTTCTCCGTAAATGCCGTTCCTGCGGTGGGTGAGGAAAGCGTCCCGGTATCCCAGATTTGCCGCAAGCTCCGGGTTTCCGGCGCAGGCGTAACCGAACCCGTCTGCACGAATCAGAGCGCCGATCCACTGGGCGTAAGGGTTGTCATGATCGGCGGCTGATTCGGCGGGAATGCCTTTTTTCAGGTTTTCCAGGGCGGCAAGCTCCGCCGTGCAGGCGGTAGTTAGGTGCGCCTTCCAGTAAGCGCCCACGTCATCGGTGGTGAAGTCACGCCCGCAGGTTTCCATGATCAAAAGCGACAGGATAGGGTAGGTGATATCGTCGTCGATGGGAACACCGTCCATGGTTTCTTCTGCAAAAAGGGAACGGGGCTCCCGCTCAAACTGAAGGCCCCAAGGCCGCTCCACCTCCCTCCAATAGGTGGTTGGCGGGAAATCCATATGAAGGCG